>NZ_JAEQCX010000042.1:0-68055 GCF_020738035.1 Microcoleus sp. PH2017_28_MFU_U_A | reverse complement strand
GAAGCGCAACTACGTACCAAGAAAGGTATGTTGTTGGGCTTGAGCCCCAAGAGCGCTGAAGCGCAACTACGTACCAAGAAAGGTATGTTGTTGGGCTTGGGCCCCAAGAGCGCTTGCATCGCAACTACGTACCAAGAAATGCCCAATGCCCAATGACTATATGTCACCAATATATCCAATTTTATATTCATTCCGCCGTTGTCCCTATGCTATGCGCGCACGTTTAGCGCTGATGATTAGCGATCGCGCGTGTGAGTTGCGGGAAGTTGTTTTGCGAGACAAACCACAAGAAATGTTAGATGTATCTCCGAAAGGTACAGTACCGATATTGATTGATGTTGGCGGGCGCGTACTCGATCAAAGTATTGATATCATGTTGTGGGCGTTGGAACAACACGATCCTGAAAAATGGTTGAGGCCAAAGGAAGGTTCTGTTGCAGAAATGCTGGAACTTATCTCTCAATTTGATTATGGGTTTAAATATCATCTTGACCGTTATAAATACCCTGAGCGTTATGCTGGTGTTGATGCTCAAGCACATCGCGATGAATGTGCTTTATATCTGGGGAAACTCAATGCTAAATTAATCAAGAATAAATATTTGTTTGGTAATAATGTAGCATTGGCTGATATGGCGATCGCACCTTTTGTCCGTCAATTCGCCCATACCGATAAAATTTGGTTCGAGGAACAGCCTTGGATTCCCCTACAAGCTTGGTTGACAGCCTTCACCGACTCGGAAATTTACGCCAGTGTGATGCAGAAATACCCCAAATGGGAATCGGGGAATCCCACCGTTATTTTTGGGCGATCGTAATTATATTCAATCAACAGATAAGATTGCTTTCATTTGTTATCAATTCTTAAAATTATCTGCGTTTATCTGTGTTAATCTGCCGGATATCTGCGGTTTACCTATCCATCAAAAATTTATGCAATAAATCTCATATGTAATGTTATTCTATTCCCTCAGGCGTTAGTGTATTCTAACAGATATTGTCAGGCTAAAATTATGATTGATGTTGGTTCATTAGTTCGATCGCCCAAAAACGATATGGGAATCGGAAAAGTTGTCGAGGTATCCCACCCCGATGCCATAGTTGAATATTTTTGCTCAGTAAAAAACCGCATCCGCAAAACTGTACCCCTCAGTTTGCTACAAGAAGCCCGACTTCAGCGTCAAACCCGCTGCTACCTCTGGAGTACAAGTCAGGAAAGGTGGATAATTGGCCGAGTTTATGACTGGGATGAAGATAAACTAGAGTACGAAATTGACCTCCCCGACAGCCAAAGTTTGCAAGCTGTCGAAGCCGAGCTTTACGTTCGCTGCAATATCCCGATCGCCGATCCGATCGACATTTTAGCAGTTAAAGGCCAAGAAACTCCCTATTTTCACGATCGCCGTTTGGCTTTTGTCCAATCTGCGATCGAACAGCGCGCCGTCAGTCGCGGCATGACGGGCTTAATTTCTGCTAACATAGACCTGTACCCGCACCAAGTTGAAGTCGTGCGGCGCGTCCTAGAAGACCCAATCGTGCGCTATTTGTTGGCAGATGAAGCTGGACTGGGGAAAACAGTAGAAGCGGGAACAATTCTCCGCCAATTCTTGCTAGACGATGCTAACGGGCGCGCTGTGGTAATCGTTCCCAAATACCTGCTCGAACAGTGGCGGCAAGAGTTAGAAAATAAATTCTATTTGTCTCATTTTGCCGATCGAGTGCAGCTTGTTTCTTTGAGCGAAATCAATCAAATTAGCCGCAATGCTAACCTAGATTTTTTGATTGTTGATGAAGCGCAAGAACTCGCAGCCATGGCTAATTCGAGCGATCGCAATCAACAACAATCCTTTGAACTCTGCCAGAAACTAGCTCATAAAAGCAAAAATTTATTGTTATTATCTGCAACGCCAGTCATCGGCCGCGAGCAAGATTTTCTCACGATGCTGCACTTGCTAGACCCCACAACCTACCGTGTTGAAGATTTACAAAGTTTCAAAGCACAGGTGCAGAACCGTCAAGAAATTGGTCGAACTTTACTCGATTTCCGAGAGACAACACAGCCTGCTGTTTTGCAAACAAAACTTGCTCAACTTCGCACTCTTTTTGCTAAAGATGATTATTTAATCGCATTGGCAAAGGAATTAGAAAAAAGCCTAAAAACCAAAGAAACCGAAGAAAAATCTCGCCTGATCCGAACTATTCGCACCCACGTTAGAGATACCTACCGCCTGCACCGCCGCATTCTCCGCAACCGCCGGGATGCGGTGGAAGATGTGATTTTCGATCGCGATACAGTACCTAAAGCCGAGTACGATCTCAATGACGAACAGTGGTCTGAAATTCAAACTGTACTCGATAAATGGCGCGCTGCTGCTCCCAAATCTAGCGAATATCAGAGAATTTTTCTGCTGTTTTTCCGCGCTTCCGGTACTTGGTTGAATGTTTTGGAACGGGTTATCAAAGCTCGCTTGCAGAAAAAATCTAGTCCAGAGCTCGATCGCGAATTCGGACAAAGCGACACCGCAATTTTGACGAAAACTGCGCTGTTTTCCGAAGAAAGGGAACTGCTGGAAACCTTGCTCAACACTGTGTCAAAGGTCGAGGAAGGGTTCGATCGACTGGGTTTGTTACGAATCGCTATTTTGCGATTTCTCGCAGTTGCATTGAAGGTTCCGCGCGAATATCACAGCAATCCTCGCGATTTGCTCTCCAGAATTCAACAGCAAATTAAACGGCCGATTCCGGGCGAACGTTTCCCGAAAATTGCGATCTTCACCAGTTTTACGACGACTTGTCAAGAGATTGCGGAAAATTTAGCTAAAATCTTTGGTAAAAAGGCGATCGCCAGTCATGACATGACCAAATCAGCGGATGATGTGGAGGCGAATCTCCATCGGTTTAAGACTGAACCGCATTGTTTTGTCTTGGTGTGCGATCGATCGGCAGAAACAGGCGTCAACCTACAATTTATAGATTGGTTAGTCCACTTCGATTTACCGTGGTTTCCCAACCAGCTAGAACAAAGACTCAGCAGAGTCGATCGCATTGGTAGCAAAATGGGAGTGCAATTTTGTTTGTTTGCAGGCCCGGATATGCCCGATAGCCCCCACGAAGCTTGGTTTCAAGTCTTAAAAAACGGGTTTGATATCTTCAACAAATCGATCGCCAGCCTTCAGTTTTATGCCGAAACCAAACTGATTACACTTGAAGAAAAGTTGTTTACTGAAGGAGCAAAAGGCCTATCAAGCGAACTTGAATCGATTAAAACTGAAATCGAACAAGAGAAAATCAAAATCGATGAACAATACGCCCTCGATGAAATTGATATTCTTGATGACAGCGCATCTCAGTATTTTGAATCCCTCGACAACTGCGACGCACGCCATAAAGAAATGCAGCGGGCGGCGGAAGGTTGGTTGTGTCAAGCCCTCCATTTCAAACAAGTCGAACATCCCAGTATCTCTGGTTTGGTGCGCTATCAACCTACTCAAAAAACCTTAATTCCCTCCAAGGATTTGACAACTCAATTAGTTCCCTATTGTCAGCAATACGGTAGTTACAATCGGCGTATTGCTCATCAAAATACCGATGTCGTTCTTTATCGAACTGGCGAGGGATTAATTGATGCACTGGGCGCCTATGTTCGCTGGGACGATCGGGGTCAAGCTTTTGCGATGTGGCGTCACGATGAAAGTTGGGATGCTGCGGAGGGGAAGGAATGGTTCGGCTTTCAGTTTAATTATTCAATTCAAACTGATGTGCAGCCTGCTGCTCAAGTTTTGCAAGCACAAAACATCGAAAATTACAATTTAAAAGCTTTGCAACGGCGCGCTGATGCTCTGTTTTTGCCAATTTTTGAAACTGTGTATGTAGATGCTCGCAGCGAACAAATGTCTCTGGTAGAAGATGCGGAAGTTTTGGCAATTTTGCAGCGGGGTTATAAAGGGAAAGGCGGCCCGAATCGGGATTACAATTTGTCTAAAAATCGCACGTCGCTGATTGACAATTTTGTAGATTCCCTGGATTGGGATGATTTTTGTCAGAAGGGGCGGGTGGTATCGGAGGAATTGCTGCGCGGGCGCGAGGCTTTTGTCGAAATGTGCAATAATTCTGCTACCAGTGCTGCAATTCAACTCAAAAATCGGGTGAATCAATTGCAATTACGTTTGAATCGACTTTCTAAATCGGAACAGCTTTTAGAATCAGTTTTGGCTGATGAAATTAGTACCGAAAGTTTGTTGAGTCAAGCGGTTTTAGCGGGAATTCGCCACCCGCACCTAACTCTTGAGTCGGTAGGATTTATTGTGATTTCTGGGCGTGCTCCTGTGAAATCGGAGGATGAGGGATAATTTGTTTTGGTGAAGTGCGTAGGCCGGGGCCCGGGCGTAGCCATCGCTCTTTTTGAGGGCGATTCCCTACCCTTCACCGAACCCTTGCGGGAAGATAGCTTCGCTTCACGCTCTTTTTTGAACCGATTCGGGAACACGGGCTTTTGGGTTCGTGCCACGATGGACGCTGATGGATGAAAGGGATTTCGGTATGATTGTGAACTGCTTCGGATGTTGATCGATTACACTATGGTATGTTAAATTTTTATGGCAATAACTTAATTTTAGGGGTGTAAATATGGCTAATTTACCATCAAGAACTACTGAAATTATAAATCAATTAAAACAGCAGGCTTTAGATATTGTTAATGAAGCTTCTGCCTTGGAATTAACCATTTTTGAACTATTTGGAGAGACCGAGGCAACGATTGCGGCACTAGATGAAATGAAAAGTGCAGCCGATGATGCTGAATCTTCCTACTCTCAACTATCTACTATCCAGCTTCAAATTGCCCAAGCTCAACCTGTTGCCTCTGGTGATATGCTACAATTACTAGAACGAGCTATAGCACGAACCCAAGCAAGGATTCCGGCACTGGAGCGTAGTATTGAAGAAGTTAAGATGGAATACAACTTGCCATGAATAAACAACCGCGCATCCCCGATCCAGAAACATCTAAACGTTTGCTAGCTAACCTCCGCCGAACTCGTATGGAGGTTCAAGAAGTCAATTTAGAATTAGGAGAAATTAATACGCTACTGGCAGAACAGCTTCGCCTGCAAAGATTGAATCGAGTCAGGCGATCGCTCAATAGCTCTACAGCAGAATTGTAAATTTATTAGCCAAAGCCACAAAAAGTTTAAGAAACGCGAGCGATATTTTTTGAACCGATCTATCGCACAGGCTTTTGGGCCCGTGCCACGATGGATGCGGATGGATGAACGGGATCTGGCATTTACGGGCTAAACATCCTCAAAAATTGCTCCCCGCTGCTGTAAATTTAGCTTGACATCTTCCGCAAGTCCCGAGTTATTCCCAAATCTCGCTGACTTGACATTCGCACCGCTGAAATTAGCATTTGTTAGGTTAACTTCGAGCAGATTTGCGCGACTAAAATCGGCACCGCTGAGGTTTGCTAAAGCCAGACTGGCGCGGTACAAATCTGCACCGCTCAAATCTGCATTTCCGAGGAAAGCGCCACTCAAATCTGCACCGCCAAATTTGGCGTTTTGCAGGTTGGCGTCGCTGAAATCGGCATCGTTTAAGTTTGCACCCCGGAAATTTGCCGCCGGGAGATTTGCACTACTAAAATCCACTGCACTTAAACTTGTCCCGCGCAAGCTACCGCCCGCGAAATCCAGTGCGGGATTGAGATTGGCGATTGTTGCCAGTTCTACAAAATCATCGGTTTCAGCAGCTATAATGCGATCGACCATTTCCTGCAACTCGGCTTCGGCTGGCGCGATAATTTCCACCTCAGGCTGTTCCACCGCAGGCAAATTGTAAGACAATAGCGCCCAACTGAGAGCCGGTTGGAGCTTATTTGCTAAATATACAGTCAGGATTCTTTCTAAAACCGAATGTTGATTTGGCGTAATATCGTGCGGCCACAAACCCTCCGCATCTGTGAGATAAATATCTTCTTTCGCAACTTCAAAAGCCGCTGCAATCCGCAATGGTTTGGCGGGAAATTCTCCCAGTTTAACACTTTTTAGCAAACCTTTTAATACTGGTTTGCCCCGTTTTAATGAAAAAATCCAAGCGGGTTTTGTATCGTCGCCGATTGTGGAAACATGACAAAACGTGCAGTCAGTTTCCTGGATTTTTTCCGTCTTCTCGTTGTCTCGGACTTTCCGCTGACTTTCGGTTGACAAAACCTCTGTACTGCTGTCGATGGGCGACAGCTCAAAATCACCGACTAACTGACGCGATGCTACCGGAATTTCGCAGTTTTCCAGATTTAGTTTGAGCGTTCCGCCTTGCAGACCAAATTTAACGCGGCCGCCCAGCAGCGGTTCCCAATGCTCGTTAAAATTGAGGCTCAAGTGAATGTCAAGCTGCTGGGTTTGGGCTGCAACTGATGGCACTGGAATTGCTTCTAGTTGCATCCACAAGCAATCTGGGTATTTGTTGTGAGACTCTAGCGATCGCATATCGGTAGAAGTGCTGGCTCTGCCAGACTGTGATGGAGATTTTGACGAGTGCTTTATTTTATTTTATCACTCTTGAGCAAAACTCTTAAGCAAAATTTTATCTCTGATGATTTTGATAATTTATCGTTGGTTGAATCAATCCCAAATCGAAAATCTAAAATCCTCTCTTCCCCCAAATTTATCCGTGGGGTCAATCTAAAATCTAAAATCTAAAATCTAAAATCGATTGACACCTATAATGCACCTTAGCTTAATTGGTTGGTAGTATTTGGTTTTTTACCCAATTCCGAAATGCTTGAACTAATTCTAAATAATCCATTGTTTCCGCCTGTTGCAAAAACCCGACAATTTCTAAAATAGGTACAGTGGGAAATGCTAAACTGCGATCGCACGAAACGTATGCTCTATTTTCTAATCTATTGATAATCAGGCGTTCGCCGTTATAAATCCAAACTTCCGGCACGCCGACATCAGCATAAACTTGCAAGCTATTTTCCGAGTAACTCGTGAGATCGAGTTCCACTACTAAATCAGGTGGCGGACTTTCCTTCGTGTCAATTCTTTTTATTCCTTTAATTGCAGATACATTCTGGATGTAAAAACATTCATTTGGTTCTGCACTGCTGAGTTCTGGACGCTTAAAAGTTGTGGAACCGACGGCTGCAATGTTCAGTCCGAATTCTTCAGCCAGGGTTTCCACAAATCTGCCGATTATTGTTTTGTAAAATTGGTGTTCTGGTGAAGGTTCCAGAATCTCTAGATTGCCACCATTGTATTTCAGCCGCAGCGGCCGGTCAATGTATTCGGCGAGCAAGGTTTCGTAGGTTTGCCAACTGATACCCGATAACTGGATATTTTGGCCTGGCGAGGTGAGATTTTCAGCGGGCATAGTGGTATTTTGCTGAGTAGTTCGTAGGCACAAGCCGGGGCTTAGCCATCGCACTTTTGGATTATACCATCAATTCGGGCGATCGCAGTAGCATCTTTACTAGACCTGAATTACAAAAATAATTCGGACGGGCTAGAAGCCCATCCCACAAGAAAAAAAATTGTGGGATGGGCTTCTAGCCCGTCCTGAAATTTGATTAACAGGACTTTTACAATCTTTTCTACTCACCCATCTGCGCCGGAAATACCGCAGACAAATCGAGAGACAACTCTGGGAAACCTGGAATTACCACAACCTCATTCGGCAAAGCTACTCGTTTGAGTCTATAATCGAAACCACCTCTTTGTTTTTGATAAGGTTCGCTGTGCATTTCCAGTTGAATATCTACCAAATTAAATATCCAATAATCAGAAATTCCCGATTCAGCGTAGAGAGATAACTTGGTTATCCGATCGTATTTCAAAGTAGAATCAGAAACTTCAATCACCAACAAAATATCAGCAGCTAGAGGGTGAGAAGATACATAATCACGAGAAAGATAGCGGGCAATCACAACATCAGGCTCAGGTGCGCTATTATCAGACAAGATAATCGGTTCCTGACCGCGCACGATCGCTCGTTCTTCTAGCAGGGAGTACAATTTCCCAAACACCCGCGAGTTACAAACAGAGTGAAGCCTACCTTTAGCAGCCATTTTGATAATTTCTCCGCGAATCAATTCAAATCGAGCGTCGGATTCAAAAAATCCCAGTTCTGCCAAACGGTCATATTCGGCGATCGAGAATCGTTTTGCTGTAGCGAAAGTCATAGCTTTTGTTATTCTATAATATGATTTTCGATTCAAGAATTGGCAATGAATAGAGTGCGGTAGCTCATAACAGTAATTGTCCGAAGAGTTTGTCGATGGCTGCGCCCCGGCTTGCGCCTACGCACTCCTCAGCTTCACTCACCCATCTGCGCCGGAAATACCGCAGACAAATCGAGAGACAACTCTGGGAAACCTGGAATTACCACAACCTCATTTGGCAAAACCACTCGTTTTACTCGATAATCGAAACCACCTCTTTGTTTCTGATAAGGTTCGCTGTGCATTTCCAATTGAATATCTACTAAATTAAATATCCAATAATCAGCAATCCCAGATTCAGCGTAGAGAGATAACTTGGTTCTTCCATCGTAATCCAAAGTAGAATCAGAAACTTCAATCACCAACAAAATATCAGCAATTAGAGGGTGAGATGATACATAATCATCAAAGCGATTGCGTGCAATCACTACATCAGGTTCTGGTTCACTATCAGGAGGCAAAATTATCGGTTCCTGACCGCGCACGCAGGCACTTCTTGCCATAATCAGGCACAACTCTCCCAGCAATAGAGAGTTACAAGCCGAGTGAAACGTAGTTTTTTTAGCTTTTTTGATAATTTCTCCGCGAATCAATTCAAATCGGTTATCGAATTCAAAAAATCCCAGTTCTGCCAAACGGTGATATTCGGCGATCGAGAATCGTTTTGCAGTTACGGCAGTCATAGCTTTTATGCCCCTCTACAATTACCAACATTCCCATTTTACTCGAAAATCCCGCCCCGCGTCGTCAACTCAACTTTGACCCCTTCGGAAATCCCCAAACAACCAACAAACCTCGCATTCTCCACTACCACATTTTTTAAATCAGCGCGGCTTAAATCTGCACCGTTTAAATTTGCACCGCTCAAATCAACACCGCTCAAGTCAGCATTTTTGAAATCAGTGTTTGTCAAATTCGCATTAACTAAAATTGCATTCGGTAAATAAGCACTGCTCAAATTAGCTCCGGTTAAATTTGCACCGGTTAAATTTGCCCTCGGCAGCTTGGTTCGCAAATCTGCACCGCTCAAATTGGCGCTGCTGAGTTCAGCATCCCGCAAATTAGCATTGCACAAAGTAGCATCAATTAAAATAGCAGAACTCAGCAAAGCACCGCTGAGATCTGCCAAGGTCAAATCTGCACCTTGGAGGTTGGTTTCGCGTAAATCTGCACCGTTCAAATCAGCGTAGTTCAAGTCAAAATTCCTTAAATCAGCTCCGGCAAAATCTTCGACGGGATTCAAACCAACTGTTTCTGCAAGTTGGACAAAATCATGATGTTTGTCGGTTAAAAACAGTTCCCGCACGATCGCCAATTGCTGCTGTCGGTACTCGTCGGCTTTCTCGTAATCGGCTAAATATTTGTAAGCCAGCTTCAAACTCTTGAGAGCACTGCGCTCAACGCGATCGTCCTGGTGGGCGCGCGCCATCGACAATTGCTGCTGATAACACTCGATCGCATCGGGCAAATTTCCATTAGCATCGCAAGCCAGGGCCAAATTGCCCAAAGCTTCCAACTCTCCGCGAAAGTCGCCAGTCTCTCGCGCGATCGCCAAACGCTGCTGCTGGTAATCAATAGCACCAGAAAAATCTTCAAGGGCACAGCAAGCATTGCCCAGATTTCCCAAAGCATTTGCCTCGCCCCGGCGATCGCCAATTTCCCGCGCTAACACCAAATGCTGCTGATAACAGTCGATCGCGCGATCGTAATTCAAGAGCGCCTCGTAAGCCACGCCCATATTACCCAACGCTGCACCCGATCGGCGCTTATCGTCCATTGAGCGATACAGCGTCAGGGCTTCCTGCCAAGAATCCAGCGCCGCCTCAAATTGGTGCGCCTGATATTGCAAAATCCCTTGCTTGATTAGCTCGCTAGCTTGTTCGCTCATGCTGTCAAAATCACTTAATAACTCAAGTTGATACTAATCGACTTCCAGCAGTAATTGCTAATGGGTAATTGCTAATGGGTAATTGCTAATGGGTAATTGCTAATGGGTAATCGGCAATCAGTATGGCCAACTCTCGCCATTGTCCCCTCTCCCATTCTCCCCATTCAGACAAAAAAAGGAGAGTCACCTCAGTAACTCTCCCGACCATCAGGGTGCATCTCTGTAACATGATATAACATATTGAGAATGAGGGGCGAAGCCCAGTTTGTCAGGCTTTGATGAAAAAGTATAGCTGGCGCAACGATTTAAACCTTGCGGGCTGAAGATTGGCAGTTGCTTCAGGTATCTTCCTTCGTGACAAGCGTCCTCGCGGTTCCACAATTCGGGATTCTTCCAAGCAGAAACCGCTCATCAGTATTTTCACGTCCGTGCCCCACAAAAAAAGACAAAAAAAAAGAGAGAGCTACGGAAGTAACTCTCCCTGCCATCAGGGTGCATCTACATAACAGACTATAACACATTAGGGATGAGGGGTGACACCATCTTATGTAAAATTTTCATGAAGAAGTATAGCTAGCCCAAGCGCCTCAAACCTTTACATATCAAGATTGCCAGCTTCTTATTGTCTATTTCTGACTGTCTTTAGCATTTTCCTGCTGCGATTATTCGGTATTGGTCCAGCCAGAATCTTGCGATCCGTATTTTTACGACCGTAGTCACAAAAAAAAAGACAAAAAAAGAGAGAGCTACGAAAGTAACTCTCTTTGCCATCAGGGTGCATCTACATAACACAATATAACACGACAGGACTGAGGGGTGACACCCCCAAATGTGAAGATATTGTCAAGAAATGTATACTTAATTGTAAAGTTACCATGAAGCGGGAAGGACGGGCTCAGGAAAAACCGATCGCCCGCTACTCTATCCGCTACACGATACCACGATTGAAACCTTCCAGAAACCGCTCATCCGTATTTTCACGTCCGTGTCCCACAAAAAAAAGACAAAAAAAAGAGAGAGCTACGGAAGTAACTCTCCTTGCCATCAGGGTGCATCTACATAACAGAATATAACACAACAGGCATGAGGGGTGATACCCCTAAATGTGAAGATATTGTCAAGAAATGTATACTTAATTGTAAAGTTACCATGAAGCGGGAAGGACGGGCTCAGGAAAAACCGATCGCCCGCCACTCTATCCGCTACACGACTCCTTTAACGACTGCTTAGGCTGGGCTGTTAAGCTTGGCTGCCAGCAACTCATTGGTCAATTTGGGATCTGCCCGGCCGCCTGTTTCTTTCATCACCTTGCCGACGAAAAAGCCCAGCAGCTTAGTTTTGCCAGCCCGGTACTGTTCGAGCTCCTTGGGATTGGCGGCCAACACTGCATCGATCGCGCGATCGATCGCCCCTGTATCAGAAATTTGAATCAAACCCTTGCTTTCAACCAACTTCTGAGGCGAACCGCCGTTTGCTAGTAACTCCGGCAAAATATCCTTAGCGATTTTGCCGCTGATCGTGCCAGCATCAATTAGCCCCAGCAGTTCGGCCAAATCCTGCGGTTGGAAAGGAATTTGTGCGATCGCCAGTTTCTCATTTTTCAGATAAGCAGTGATATCGCCCATCACCCAATTCGCAGCGCCTTTAGCCACAGCACCGGCGGCGATCGACTTTTCAAAATACTCAGCCACCGCTTTGTCGTCAGTCAAAACCCGCGCGTCGTAGGGAGAAAGACCTAGTTGAGTTTCGTAGCGGTATCGTTTTTCTGCTGGCAATTCCGGCAGTTGAGCTTTCCAATCGTGCAGTTGATCTGCCGAAACTTCGATCGGAGGCAAATCCGGTTCCGGGAAATAGCGGTAATCGCTCGCACCTTCCTTAATCCGCATACTGAAAGTACACTGCTTGTTTTCATCCCAAAGCCGCGTTTCTTGGATGATGGTTTCGCCATTTTCGATCGCTTGAATTTGCCGCTCGATCTCGTAATCGATCGCCCGTTCGATCGCATTAAAAGAGTTCATATTTTTAATTTCCACCTTCGTGCCGAACTCTTTTCTGCCAACGGGGCGCACCGAAATATTCACGTCGCAGCGCAGGGAACCTTCCTGCATATTCCCGTCGCCGACACCGATATAACGCACGATCCGGCGCAATTCTTGACCGTACTCGGCAGCTTCCGCGCCCGTTCGCAAATCCGGTTCCGAAACAATTTCGATTAAAGGCACGCCGGCGCGGTTGTAATCTACCATTGAATAAGTAGAACCGCTGAGGCGATCGCTACCGCCGTGAACCAATTTCCCTGCATCTTCCTCCATGTGCAAGCGAGTGATTCCGATTTTTTTTCTAGTAGAATTGCCTGTCTCGTCCACCAGTTCAATTTCTATTGAACCGTTAGTAGCGATCGGCAAATCGAACTGAGAAATTTGATAATTTTTTGGCAAATCGGGATAGAAATATTGCTTGCGGTCAAACTTACTATAAGGTGCAATTTGACAGTTGAGAGCTAGCCCTGCCTTCACTGCATACTCCAGCACTTTTTGATTTAATACTGGCAACACTCCAGGCATCCCCATACAAATTGGGTCAATGTTAGTATTTGGAGCATTACCAAATTCTGTAGAAGAGCTGGAGAAAATTTTAGTATTCGTACTCAATTGACAGTGAGTTTCGAGACCGATAACAGCTTCGTACTGAGTTTTAACTGATGTAGCAGCAGTCATAAGAGACCTATAAAGACTGAATAACTTTAAGATTAGACCTCTTACAAAAATAGTTAGGACGGGCTAGAAGCCCATCCCGGGCTAGAAGCCCATCCCACAAAAATCTTTTTTCTTGTGGGATGGGCTTCTAGCCCGTCCCAAAATTTGGTTAAAAGGATTTTTGCAAGAGGTCTATTATATTTTAGCTGTTTATTGACGAAACCGACTTGGGAGTATTTGTCGGCTAGGGACGGTTTTCACTTCACACCGGCAGAGTTCGCAAACAAGATCGATCGACCATTTGGGCCACTGGTGGCTAATAATTGACTTCCCTGGGTTAGTTTTCCCCCGCCGCGCTCTTCTTGCTGGCGATCGGCACACCCAATGCTCTACTACGGATGCGCGATCGGCTCGCGCACAGATCTGCCTCAGTATTATTTCGACGCCACGGGAACACAATCCTGTGCAAAAATATACAGAGCAGAGTGCGCCCGTACTTGGGTGAGGAGAGTTTTGGGGCGATCGATCGCAAGTGCCGATCTGCACGCTAAACCTATACCTGCCGTCTTTAATAGCACCGCCGCCACTCAAAATCGGCGCCACGCACAAATTAAAAAGTAAAAATGTATAATTTAACAATAAACTACACATTTTTAATTGTTAAAGTTTAATTTAAAAGTCTCAACCTAACACTTGCTTAACTGTCAAAAATATGCCTGAAATTCCAGTGGAAAGTGCCGCACTGTTTCAGAACAGCATCACTGAGCTAGAGGAGGTGGAATCAGCCCTCGAACTCGCTTGGAACGAACTCGAAAAACAAACAGCAGAAACCATTGCTCAGATAGCCAAAGCCGGCGCCGCAAACGCACAGGAAATCAGCGAGCGCTTTGTCGCAGCCAAGGAACTCCGCCAGCAACTTCAAACCAAAATAAAACAAGCCAACTCGCAGCGGGAATTTCACCTAGAAAACTCGCCAATGGCAGTTCTAGAGTGGGATAGCGAACTGCGGGTAGTGCGGTGGTCGCCAATGGCCGAACAAATATTTGGCTGGAGTGCAGCAGAAATAATCGGCCAATACTGGCACGAATGCTCAATAATTTATCCAGAAGACTTCGAGCAAGTCAGCGCTGCGGCAAATCAAATGTTTTACAGCAGAGAACCCCGCAACGTTTGCCGCAACCGCAACTCTACCAAAGATGGCTCAGTAATTTACTGCGAGTGGTACAATTCTGCACTAATCGATGCAGAAGGAAAATTAGTTTCAATTCTGTCTTTTGCCACAGACATCACCGAACAGCACCGCACTCAAGAACAACTTCGCCAGCGCCAACAGGCCTTCAGCGCCCTAGCGGAAAATGCTACCGATATCATAGCGCGGTTCGATCGAGAACTGCGCCACCTTTACGTCAACAAAGAAGTCGAACGAGCCACCGGAAAACCCCCCTCAGAATTTATCGGCAAAAGCAACAAAGAATTAGGAATGTCCCCCCACATTTGCAACCTGTGGGACGAAGCGTGTGTCAAAGTTTGTCGCACCGGCAAACAAGAAACCATCGAATTTGACTTTCCCACTCCCGATGGGACAAAATACTATCAAAGTCGAGTAATTCCCGAATTTGCTGAGGACAATTCAGTAGAAACAGTTTTAAGCATCACCCGGGACATCACAGAAATCAAACAAGTCGAAGCTCAGTTGCGTCAAAGCGAAGCTAGGTTTAGGCGCGTAGTTAACTCTAATATTATCGGCATCTTTTTTTGGGAAATTAACGGTCAGATTACCGACGCAAATCAAGCTTTTTTAAACCTAGTAAAATACACAAGACACGATTTGCTTGAAAAAAAAATTAGCTGGCTAAAAATGACACCGCCAAAGTACCGCAGCCTAGACGAACAAAAACTTGCAGAAATGACAGTTACCACCACAGCTATTCCCTATGAAAAAGAATACATCTGCTCGGACGGCAGCCGCGTTCCGGTGCTGCTAGGCGCTGCATTTTTAGAAGGAAGCCAGGAAGTTGGGGTGAGTTTTGTGCTGGATTTGACACAGCGCAAACAAGCTGAATTAGAGCTGCAAAAACAGCAAAAACTTTTAGAAAGCATTGTTACAACCCTCCCGAACTTTCTGTACATTTACGACACAGAAGCACAGCAAAATATCTATGCCAATGCAGCCGTCACAGCCATCCTGGGCTACACTCCCCAAGAAATGCAAGAGTTGGGTACAGAAGCTATTTCTAGCTTAGTTCACCCCGAGGATCTGCACAAGTTAAGTGCAAGTATGCAGTGGCTGGCACACAGCACCAACCCTCACGCTACAAATGACACTGACTACAGAATCAAACACAAAAACGGCGAATGGCGGTGGGTGCACGATCGATCGACAATTTTCAAAAGAACCCCAGGGGGACAAATTCAGCAAATTATCGGTTCGATACTCGACATCAGCGATGCCGTGGCGGCAGCTACGCAACGCAAACAAGCCGAAGAATCCTTAAAAGAGCAAAACGAAGTGCTGCAAACAATCTTCGACAACGTGCCAGTCATGCTATCATTCTTGGGACATAGCGGTGAAATAGAGTGGGTAAACCGCTACTGGGAAAAAGTGCTGGGCTGGAGTTTTGCAGAACTCAAAAACTACGATATCTTTGCCGAATGCTACCCGCAGGCAGAATACCGCCAATACGTTTTGGATGAAATCCAAGCAGCAACTGAGAACTGGAAAGACTTCAAAACAACAGTTAGAGACGGGCGAATAATTGACACTACTTGGGCAAATATTCGTCTCTCCGACGGCCGACACATCGGCATCGGTCAAGATATCAGCGATCGCAAACGAGCCGAAGAAGAACTCAAACAGCTCTACGAAACTTTAGAAGTTCAAGTTGCCCAGCGTACCGCCGAACTTGAAACTTTTTTTGATGCTTTACCCGATCACATTTTTGTTGTAGAACGCGAAGATATGCGTCAGGTTTTTGTCAATCAACCTTTGGCAAAAATGGCAGGGTTCAACAGCCGAAAAGAAATGCAAGGAAAAACCGTGTCTGAGTGTTTTTCCCCTGAAGTTGTCACAAAATTTGTGCGTGAAAACTTGCTGGTATTTGAATCAGGTGAAACTCTACACTTGCAAGAAAAATTTGTATTGTCCGGCGATACTGTTTACTTCGACACTTTTAAAATTCCTCTCAGGAATCTCGATGGCGAGGTTTATGCTTTAATTGGCACTTCTCGCGATATCACTGAGTTGGTTGAGACAAAACAAGCTTTGTCGAAACGCACTGAGCAATTAGAGGCTGCTAATCAAGAATTAGAATCTTTTTGCTATTCTGTTTCCCACGATCTCCGCGCTCCTTTACGCCATATTTCAGGTTTTGTTAATGCTTTGAAACAACGCTTAGAATCAACTGAAATCTTGAACGATCCTAAAATCGTTCACTACATGGAAGTGATTGATGATAGCAGCCAAAAAATGAGTTTGTTGATTGACGGTTTACTCGCTCTTTCGCGGGTGGGCCGCACCGAGTTAGTGCAAATTCCGATCGATCTCACCCGCCTGGTGCAAACTGCGATTAAATTGACTAAACCCCGAACAGCCGGAGATCTGGGCCCAACTCCCGACAGCGTTGAATTTGCCGTCGGAGATTTGCCGACGGTGATGGGAGATCCCACCTTGCTGCAACAGGTGTTCAGCAACTTGATTAGCAACGCCGTCAAGTTCAGCCGCGGACGCACTCCGGCTACAATAGTTATTGATTCCTTACCTGATGGAACGATTTTTGTCAAGGATAACGGCGTGGGTTTTCCGATGGAATATGCCGATCGACTTTTTGGAGCCTTTGTGAGGCTGCATTCCCAGAGAGAATTTGAAGGTACGGGGATCGGTTTGGCGATCGTCGGGCGGATTATTCACCGCCACGGCGGCACGATTTGGGCAGAAAGCATACCTAGTCAAGGAGCCACGTTCTACTTTAAACTAGGCAAACAATCTCAAACAGCAATGTAGATTCGCAAGTGACCAGTATATAGCAGTTCTCAGAAAGATCGGGTACGCTTGGGTAATCGGGAAAAAGGTAATCGGCAATCACCGAAAAGCTTGCTGTTCAAAAGCTTTCTGGCACATTATTCATTACCTATTACCAGACATACGTCACTCTTCGCCTTCGATGCTATAGTAGTTCTTAATTTATAATTGAAAACTATTATACAGTTCAATAAGTAACAGTCGGTTCTGCCAGCCCTCCGTTGCACGTGCTAAATCAATGTCATCAAAACATCATTAATATTGCTAAAGCATTAAAAATCTAACTAAAAACAGTGATACAAACTTAACTATACTCAATTTAATAAATGAAATCTAGCCCAAAAACGAACAACAAATTTAATACTCCACAATACCGTATGTTAGATAGAACTCAGACAAACTATTTACTAAAAACAGTATCAGAATCAACGTTAAAATTGTTGATTGTCGAAGACATGGCGGAAGATCTGGAATTAATAGTGCTCGCGTTAGAAGCGGGGGGAGTAAATTTTAACTACGATACTGCCGAAACAGCAACAGAATGCAGACAACTGATCCACAATTGCAAGTACGACGCAGTGCTGTCAGATTACCGCCTCCCTGGGTTTAACGGTTTAGAAGTGTTGAAATTAATGCAGGAATTAGGGCAAGAAATACCATTTATTTTAGTAACGGGAAGTTTGGGAGAAGAAGCGGCAGTTGAGTGCATCAAAGCCGGCATGAACGATTTTGTATTAAAAGGGCGGCTGTTTAGGCTGCCAACAGTATTAGAACGATCGCTCCAAGAATACAAAATGCGCCGCCAGCAACAATTCGCGATCGCCCAAATTCAGCGGCAAGCGACTCGTGAGGCGATCGTCAACCGCATCATCCAAGCCATGCGCGAAACCCTGGTACTCGACGAAGTGCTGCAAACTACCGCAGATCAACTGCACGAATCTCTCGAAATCAGCGGCTGCGCGATCTTGCAGCCAGATGCTGAAGGCAGGATTGTAGTCCGCCATATCAGCAAAGCCGCAGAGAAACAAGGACTCATCGGGCTAAATTGCACATTTGCCCAACACTACCAAACCTCCCTCGCGGCAGGAGAAGCCGTCGTCATCGAAGAGTTATCGGGCCTGTGCCCGTCCCTGCAAGCATCAGCAGAGTTTGTAGGGTTTCGCACCGTCACGATCGCACCGCTGCTTTACCGTCAGTCATTTTTGGGAGGAATTAGTATCTATCAGTGCGATCGCGATCGCTATTGGAGCGCCGAAGAACTGTCGCTACTCAAAGCGATCGCAGATCAATGTGCGATCGCAATCCACCAAGCCGAACTCTACCAACAAGCCCAAACCGAACTCGCAGAACGCAAACGCGCTGAAGCCGAAGTCCGCGGCATCCAGCAACAGCTAGCCACAATGGCAGCCAACATTCCCGGTTCAGTCTACCGCGCCGTGCTGCATCCAGACGGCACAACCTCCATGCCCTACATTAGTCCGGGGGTGCGCGAACTTACTGGGATCGGGCCAGAAGAAGCAATGGCGTACCCCGAACAGTTGACCAAAATCATCCATCCCGATGACAAAAGTTCCTATGACAGCAGCGTCGCAGCATCGAGTGCCAGTCTGTTGCCCTGCGATCGCCAGTACCGGATCCTGTTGAATTCAGGCCAAGTCAAGTGGGTGCAAGACAGCGCCAGATTTTCCAAAAACAAAAACGGGGACATCATTATAGACGGAGTAGCCCTTGATATCAGCGGACGCAAACAGGCAGAATCAGCCCTCAGACAAAGCGAACAGCGATTTCGATCGCTGATTGAAAACGCCACAGACATCACGATCATTCTCGACGCCGAGGGCATATTCCGCTACATCAGCCCTTCCGTCAAGCGAATTTTAGGCTACGCGCCCCACCAGGCGATCGGGCGCAGCGCCCTAGGGACTGTTCATCCCGACGACTGCGCCGCGATCGCCCAAACCCTCCACAAAGCCATTGAAAACCCCAAAACAAGCCAGTGCCCCCTGGAGTATAGAGTGCTCCACCGCAACGGTTCCTGGTGTTATGTAGAAGCTGTAGCCACCAATTTACTGCACGATCCGGCAGTCAAGGGCATCGTGATCAACTGCCACGACATCACTCAGCGCAAACTCGCCGAAGCACAATTGCTGCACGACGCTTTTCACGATGCCCTTACCGGATTGCCCAACCGATCGCTATTTAGCGATCGGCTGGAACACGCTCTGAGGCTAGCAAAACGGCGCAAAGACTACTTATTTGCCGTGCTGTTTCTCGATTTAGATCGATTTAAAGTAGTCAACGATTCCCTCGGCCATGCGATCGGCGATCAACTGCTAGTTGCGATCGCGCAGCGTCTAACAGCTTGTCTCAGAGTCGGAGATACAGTGGCCCGCCTCGGAGGAGACGAATTTGTGCTGTTACTCGAAGACATCGACGGCGTAAATGAAGCTACCAACATAGTCAACCGCTTGCAAAAGACAATCACCTCCCCCATCCTGCTAGACGGACACGAAGTCTTTATCACCGCCAGCATCGGCATTGCATTGAGCTCCGGCGAATACGAGGAACCGACAAGCCTGCTACGCGACGCCGATACAGCCATGTACCGCGCCAAAGAACTCGGCAGAGCCCGACACGAAGTTTTCAATAGTTCCATGCACGCCCACGCTTTGAAGCTGTTGCAGTTAGAAAATGACCTGCGACGGGCGATCGAATCAATTAGAGACCCCGCTAGAGAAGAAGACTCTCCGCAATCAGCCCGATCGGGCTTACCTCCCTTATCCCTAACACCCCAGTTTATCATTCACTACCAGCCGATTATGTCGATCGCCCATAACACAATTATCGGTTTTGAGGCCCTGGTGCGGTGGCAGCATCCAGAACGAGGCTTAGTTTCGCCCAACGAATTTATTCCCATAGCCGAAGAAACCGGATTGATCGTACCGCTGGGCCGCTGGGTACTCCGCACAGCTTGCCAGCAAATCCGCCAGTGGCAGCAGCTATTTCAAAATAACCCGCCCTTAAGCGTCAGCGTCAACCTGTCAGTCAAACAGTTTTCTCAGCCAGATTTAATCGAATATATCGATCGAGTTCTCGAAGAAAGTCACCTCGACGGCAACAGTTTAAAGCTAGAAATTACCGAAAGCGTACTCATAGAAAATTCCGAATCAGTCACAGCCATGCTGGTGCAGCTTAGAGCCCGAAACATACACCTGTGCATCGACGACTTCGGCACCGGCTATTCATCACTCTCCTACCTGCACCGCTTCCCCACCAATACCTTAAAAATAGACCGATCCTTTGTCAGCAGGATGGGAGGCGACTTCGACCTCGGCAAAGGAGGCATCGACCCCACAGAAATTGTGCGATCGATCGTGACTTTATCCCACAATTTAGGAATGGATGTAGTAGCAGAAGGAGTCGAAGAAGCCTCGCAACTATCGATACTCAAAGGATTAAAATGCGAGTTCGCCCAGGGATTCTTTTTCTCAAAGCCAGTAGACTCTCAAACAGCAGCAGTCTTAATCCAGCAGCAAGCACAAAATTAGAATTTGCGAAGATTTAGTCTGTCACACAAAGGTCATTAAAAAAACACTGAACTTTGTGGATCCCATTTCGGCATAAAATCTTAAAATATTTTAAAGCTGTCCCTAACTGGCGTCATCCAAATCATTATGGCTATTGGCTACCTCGCCCTCGTTCTCCACGCCCACCTGCCCTTTGTCCGCCACCCCGAAAGCGACTACGTTTTAGAAGAAGAATGGCTGTTTGAGGCGATCGCCGAAACCTACATTCCCCTGCTGCAAGTCTTTGAAGGGCTAAAGCGCGACGGCATCGACTTTAAAATTACCATGAGCATGACACCGCCCTTGGTAGCCATGCTGCGCGACCCCTTGCTGCAAGACCGTTTCGACGACCACTTAGCAAAACTCGAAGAACTAGCCGAACTCGAAATTGAACACAACAGCGACAACGGTCACGTTAGGTACTTAGCCGAACATTACACCGCCCACTTCTCCCAAGTTCGGAATTATTGGGAAAAGTTCGATCGAGATTTAGTCAAAGCCTTCAAACAATTTCAAGACAGCAACAACCTTGAAATCATGACCTGCGGGGCCACCCACGGCTACCTACCGCTGATGAAAATGTACCCCGAAGCAGTTTGGGCGCAAATACAAGTAGCCTGCGAAAGCTACGAACAAAACTTCGGCCGCCGCCCAAAAGGCATTTGGCTGCCCGAATGCGCCTACTACGAAGGCTTAGAGAGGATGTTAGCCGACGCCGGCCTCCGCTACTTCCTCACAGACGGTCACGGCATCCTCTACGCCCGCCCGCGTCCCCGCTACGGTAGCTACGCCCCAATTTTCACCGAATGCGGAGTAGCAGCATTCGGTCGGGATCACGAATCATCCCAGCAAGTTTGGTCATCCGAAGTCGGCTATCCGGGCGCCGCCGAATACCGCGAATTTTACAAAGATTTAGGTTGGGAAGCCGAATACGACTACATCAAACCCTACATCATGCCCAACGGCCAGCGCAAAAACACCGGGATTAAATATCACAAAATCACCGGTCGCGGATTGGGTTTAGGCGACAAACAGTTATACGATCCGTATTGGGCGCGGGAAAAAGCAGCCGAACACGCCAGCAACTTTGCCTTTAATCGCGAACGCCAAGTCGAGCACCTCAACGGCATCATGCAGCGTCCTCCGATTATCGTTTCACCTTACGACGCCGAACTTTTCGGTCACTGGTGGTACGAAGGGCCTTGGTTCTTAGACTACCTGTTCCGCAAGAGTTGGTACGACCAAAATACCTACGAAATGACGCACTTAGCCGATTATTTGCGCGGAAATCCGACTCAGCAAGTATGCCGTCCGTCCCAGTCTAGCTGGGGTTTCCGGGGTTTCCACGAATATTGGCTAAACGATACCAATGCTTGGATTTACCCGCACTTGCACAAAGCCGCGGAACGGATGATTGAATTGGGAAACATGGAAGCAGAGGATGAGTTGCAGTTGCGGGCTTTGAATCAGGCTGCGCGGGAAGTGTTGTTAGCTCAATCGTCTGACTGGGCGTTTATCATGCGTACAGGGACGATGGTGCCCTATGCAGTGCGGCGGACGCGATCGCACTTAATGCGTTTCCACAAGCTGTACGATGAAGTCAAAGAAGGCAAAGTCGATTCCGGCTGGTTGGAGAAGGTTCAGGAGATAGACAACATCTTCCCCGAGATCAATTATCGCGTTTATCGATCGCTTTAAGCAAACTTCGAGCTAATTTCCCGCATAAAAAAACCCGCCAGTGCGGGTTTTTTTATTAAGTCTTAATTTACCCGCTCGTAGTAAGTCTTAGGGTGCGCCGCCATCAACAATATGTCGAGCAAATCGAACCATATAGTAGCAACGCACCATGCCAGGGGTGGCTTAACTAATATCATTTCTCTCAATTAGGACTTACGCACTGGTGGTCTGAAACCGGATTTTTTTACAAAAATTATTCTCTAGAGGCACAACTTTTGGCGAAAAACCTGTTTACTCGATCTAAAATGCGTAATTAGTGTCAATTTTTGATACTAAAAAATTAGTTTTAAGTGTGTTTACTCAACTATTTTTCAGGTGCATCGCTGCTCAAAAAGTCGATTTTTATTGAAGATTTTTTATGTATCGGCACCCTAGGGCTTCAGACTACGTTTATCAACGTTAATCAGCCGTTTCCCTATCCATCAAAAAATTATGGGCGTTGCTGAATTTAGGTATGATTCAGTCGCTTAGGCAATCTCGGAAATGAGCGAGTAGGGGCAATTCATGAATTGCCCCTACTCGCTCATTTCCGAGGCAAATCATACTCCAAATCAGGAACGCCTAATTTTGTTCTCTAATTATACCGCGAATTTAGGAATACCAATTTGCTTACTTGTTCAGACGAAAAGAACATCAGGTTTGAGCGAACCAACTATACAATAAACAATCCTAATTTTTTATTGGTATTTAGAGGGTGGCAAAACTTGCGATCGCTTTTGGTAGTAGCAATAAAATGAAAATCATGTGGAAATTACGGATTCTAATCAGACCCCAAGTACGTTAAGATAATTTGTATCACAAACATAGTCAACCAAAAAACTCCCAAAAAGCTCTCAGATATTGTGTAAAAAAGCACACTTTTAGATTGACTGTGGTATATTATAACATAATTCACTCACTAGATTTAATTTAACTAAATGCTTATGAGTATTAAGATTAACTACCAATTAATAGAAAAAATCAACCAAGGTTTGAATACAGTAGTTTATCGGGCTCAGAGGAAGCAAGATCGACAAGCTGTAATCATCAAAATTTTGAGAGCAGAATATCCTAATCTCGAAGAGATTATGCAATTGAGACATGAATACGAACTCTCTAGAAATCTCAATTTAGAAGGTATTGTCAAGCCCTACGGATTAGAAAATCATCGCAATGGTCTGGCATTGATATTAGAAGATTCAAAAGGAGAAGCACTCAAAAACTTTTTGAGCATTCACAAGCTTAAACTAAAAGATTTTTTATCAATCGCTATTCAGTTAGCAGATACTCTGGGTAAACTGCATGACAACCAAATTATTCATAAAGATATTAAACCAACAAATATCATCATCCATCCTGCCACCCTCCAAGTAAAAATTACTGACTTTAGTATTGCTACGCGATTGTCTAGATCGACCCAAACACTCAGCCATCCCAATTTACTAGAAGGCACAATTGCCTATATGTCACCAGAGCAAACTGGGCGGATGAATCGCTCAATTGACTACCGCACAGACTTCTACTCTTTAGGTATCACATTCTATGAAATGATGTGCGGTGAAGTGCCATTTAAAGCTACAGATCCAATGGAATTAGTTCACTGCCATATCGCTAAACAGCCTGTATCGCCCTGGAAGATTATATGTGCAAAAGAGCAAAATAGGCAAGTAGAAATTAGCAGCAATCACTCCAAATCTCAAATTCAAAATGGCGAGATTCTCAAAGCAATTTCTGACATTGTGATGAAATTAATAGCCAAGACTGCTGAAGATAGATATCAAAGTGGTTATGGCCTCAAGGCCGATCTAGAACAATGTCTAAATCAATTGCAGCAAAGTGGAAAAAATTGTAACTTTATTCCGGGCAAGTGTGATAAATCAGGTCATTTTCTGATCCCCCAAAAACTGTACGGACGAGAAACGCAAGTAGCCAATCTAATGGATGCTTTTGATAGAGTTAGTGCTGGAACAGCCGAGATGATGCTAGTTTCCGGTTACTCAGGAATAGGTAAATCATGCTTAGTTTATGAAATCCACAAACCCATTGTCAGAGCAAGGGGTTATTTTATCGCTGGTAAGTTCGATCAATTTAAACGCAATATTCCCTATGGAGCCTTGATTCAAGCTTTTGAAGAACTAATTCGACAATTGTTAACAGAAAGTTCTGAAAAAATAAATTTTTGGAAACAGGAGATTTTAAATAATTTAGGTCAAAATACTAGAGTCATAATTGACGTTATTCCCGAATTACAATTAATTGTTGGCGAGCAACCCGAAGTTACTCAACTAGGGGCAAGCGAATCACAAAACCGTTTCAATCATGTTTTTCAACAATTCATTCATATTTTTACCCAAAAAGCACATCCCCTAGTATTATTTTTAGATGATTTGCAGTGGGCAGATTCTGCTTCTTTGAAATTGATTCATGTGCTGCTAACTGACCGAGATAGCAAATATTTATTCGTGATTGGAGCATATCGAAATAACGAAGTCAGCCCAGCTCATCCGTTAATGCAGACCTTAGATAGTATTTATTCATCTGGATCGATCGTCAATAATATCATCCTTCAACCGTTGACATTTAATACCGTCAGTCAATTAGTTGCTGATACTTTGGGTGAAAGCTTCTTATCAGCAGCATCTCCTCTGACTTGCTTGTTCGATCAACAAGAACAACTTGAGGAAGAAAGTTTACTTGTAGGAAACGATGGATATGAAACACAAAGATGGCAATTACTAGCTGAGCTAGTTTTCAATAAAACTCAAGGAAATCCCTTTTTCTTAACTCAGCTACTCACTACCCTTTACGCAGAAAAGCTGTTGACATTCGACTTCAGCATTGGCAGATGGCAGTGGGACATGGGACAGATTCAAACTGTAGGAATCGCCGATTATAATGTCGTCGAACTCATCGCCAGAAACATTGAAAAACTACCTTCAGATACCCAGAAAGTTTTAAAGTTAGCAGCTTGTATTGGGAATCGATTTGATTTGGATGTTTTGGCAATAGTCAATGAAAAATCTATATCAGAAACGGCATCTGCTTTATGGGAGGGGCTTCAGACTGGTCTAATTTTGCCTTTGGGAGAAAGTGCTTGCAAAATACCGTTACTGTGCCAGAGTAATGAGTCCTTGGTAGTAGCCAATACTCAAGGAACCCAATTAGAAATTAATAATTACAAAGTTTCCTACAGATTTTTGCATGACCGAGTGCAGCAAGCAGCATATTCTCTGATTCCTACTGAGCAGCAAAAAGCTACGCACCTGAAAATTGGTCAACTCTTGTTACAGAATATGAATCCAGACATCCTAGAAGACAATATCTTTGATATTGTTAACCAGCTAAATGTCGGAGTGGAATTCCTTACCGAGCAAGAAGAAAAATATAACCTGGCTCACTTAAATTTAATAGCTGGTCGGAAAGCCAAAGCAGCGTCAGCTTATGAAGCTGCTGTCACACAACTAAGAGTAGGGTTAAAACTCTTAGCAGAAAACAGTTGGCAGACCAACTACAATCTGACACTATCACTCTATGTAGAAGCCGTAGAAGCGGAATATCTTAATACCAATTACGAAAGGTCAGCAACCCTGGCTGAAGTTGTTTTGCAAAAAGCAAACACTCTGCTCGAAAGAGTGAAGGTATACGAGCTCCAAATCCAGTTTTATATGGCTCAAAATCAGATGTTAAAAGCCATTGATACGGGTCTGCAAGTATTGGATATGCTGGGTGTTTCCTTGTCAAATGAAGTGGGCGACGGGGGTTTTGTTTTTGAGTTACCAAAGCTCAGCGACTTAGAAAATATCCCAGAAATGACAGACCCCTACAAAATAGCAGCTTTAAGGATAATGACATCCCTTGTTTCTCCTGCTGTCGCTGCTAATCCCGAAATTTTGCCCCTGCTTATAGTGAGCTTGGTTAAAATCTGCCTGGAACACGGCAACTCCCCTCTTAGTGCTGTTGCGTATGTCTCTTATAGTGTAATACTGTGTTCGGCAATCGGGGATATAGATGCCGGATATCATGCAGGCAACTTGGCTTTAAAGTTGTTGGATAAATTTAATGCGAACTCGCTTATATGTAAAGTACATCAAATATTTTATGGTTTGGTTATACATTGGAAAGCGCATGGTAAAGAAGCGTTGTTACCCTTACTCTCTGGGCTACAAAGTGGACTGGAAACTGGAGATATAGAATATGCTGGTTATTGTATTACTGTTTATTGCGCGAGCATATTTTTGACGGGGGAGCGATTAGACATTGTAGATCAGAAGCAAAGACAATATCTTGATTTGGCAATCAAGCTAAAACAAGACTATTCAATCTACTACATCAAAATATTCCACCAAATGACGCTAAATCTTGAAGATAGAAGTGGAGAAAAATGTCAGTTGATTGGCGAAAGTTTTAATGAAACACAAATGCTGCCTGTTTTTATTGAAAGTAACAATCGAACTTTGCTATATGTTTCCTATCTTGCCAAAACAATTCTTTCTTATCTATTTAAAGAACCTAAGAATGCTATTGCCAGCGCCAGTTTAGGCGCAGAACACGCAGGTAACGTCATGGGTATGGTAGTTTCTGCTCCTCATAACTTCTATTATTCCCTTGCTCTACTCGCTGTTTATCCTCAAGTTTCTCAGGCCGAACAACAACAATATATGAGCTTGGTAGAAGCTAATCAACAACAAATGCAGAAATGGGCATTCCATGCCCCCTTTAACTTCCAGCATAAGTACGAACTTGTGGAGGCCGAAAAAGCAAGGATTCAAGGGCAAATTGTAGAATCAATGGACTATTATGACCGAGCTATAACGGGAGCTAAAGAACAAGGATACATTCAGGAAGAAGCACTAGCTTCAGAACTAGCGGCAGAGTTTTATTTATCCCTGGGCAGAGACAAGTTTGCTCAAATTTATCTGACACAGGCTTACTATGGATATATTCGTTGGGGAGCCAATGCCAAAGTTAAAGATTTAGAGTCTAGATATCCTTTGGTATTTTCCGAGATTCTAAAGCGAGAATCCATAGGCCTAGAGATTAATAGGACAACAACATCGGTCGCAGGAGGAAATTCGGCGGTATTGGATTTGTCTACTGTCAACAAAGCATCTCTAGCCTTGGCTGAGGAAATAGTGCTGGATAAGTTGCTGAATAAGTTACTTAAAATTGTGATGGAAAATGCCGGAGCTACAAGTAGCTGCCTGATTCTAGAAAAAGATGGAAAGCTTTTGATAGAAGCTACAGGTGTTGTGGATAGTGATGCGGTTGTATTGTATTCAGACTCACCATTTGAAACAAGTGACAATCTTCCTATTTCTATGATTAATTATGTTCGCATTGCCAAAGAAAATATCGCATTAAATGATGCAGCAGTTTCAGGAATATTTATCAACGATCCTTACATCATCAAAACCAAGCCGAAGTCAATCTTGTCTATGCCTCTTATTAATCAAGGCAAACTAATTGGAATTATTTATTTAGAAAATAATCTGACAGTAGGTGCCTTTACAACGGAGAGGCTGGAATTGTTGAAGATACTTTCTTCACAGATAGCTATCTCCCTTAAAAATGCGATGCTCTATGGTAAATTGGAAGCCGCAACTCAAAAATTGAAAACAGCCAACGAGCAATTAGACGATTACAACCAAAGGCTGGAACAGAAAGTCGAAGCAAGGACGCTGGAGTTACAAGAAAAAAATAGACTTTTGAGAGAACAAGCAGTTGAGCTTGAACTTGCTTTACAGGAATTGCAAGCGACACAGACTCAACTAATTCAGACTGAAAAAATGTCAAGTCTGGGGCAATTGGTTGGTGGTATAGCTCACGAAATTAATAACCCGATTAACTTTATCTATGGCAATCTTACCCACTCTAGTGACTATGTCGATCACTTGCTGGGGTTGCTGAATCTTTACCAGCAGCAATTGCCTAATGCAACTCCTGAGATTCAAAACTATGCAGAAGATATTGATATCGAATTCATAATTTCAGATTTTCCTAGATTGATTGATTCGATGCAGGTAGGGGCAGAGCGCATTCGCCAGATTATCTTGTCGCTACGGAATTTCTCGCGCTTGGATGAGGCTCAAATGAAACCAGTAGATATCCATGAAGGGATCGATAGCACTCTGCTGCTGTTACAAAATCAGCTACAAGCCAGCACCTCAAAATTAGGTATTGAAATTGTTAAAGAGTATGGAAAATTGCCTAGGGTAGAGTGTTACCCCGGCTTTTTGAACCAAGTATTTATGAATATACTCAACAATGCGATTGATGCGATTGAAGAGTCATTTGCGGTTTGTCCCACAGTAGCTGCACAGAAAAAAGAATTTGTGACGCATAATAAAGGAAAAATTTGCATTCGCACCAGAGTCGTAAACCGTAATAAAGTGGAGATATCTATTGCGGACAATGGAGCGGGGATGACTGAGGAAGTATGTCGAAAAATTTTCGATCCTTTCTTTACTACGAAACCTGTGGGATCGGGTACTGGTTTGGGGTTAGCTATTAGCTATCAAATTGTGGTGGAAAAACATCAGGGGAGCTTAACTTGTATTTCAGCACGAGGTAAGGGAGCGGATTTCGTGATTGAGATTCCTATTCAGCAGAAAATTTAATAAGGAGAAGGTAGCAGGTATAATTTTTCTGAAAATTTGATAGTTAAAAATTATTCTATATTTTCGTCTTTCGATTATTGGCAATACCCTTTTTCAAGGGTTTTGCTACATCAGTCATGGATGCAAGTTTCACATTAAAGAAAGGTACGTTGTTGCGCTTGAGCGCTCTCATGTATCAACTAGAGCGCTCAAGCGCAACAACGTACCTAATTTTCGGACATTAGCGCTAAGTGAACCTTATAGAAATATAATAGGTGAGTTTAGGAATAGCAACTAAAATATAACGATGCCAGTGACTAGATTTATGGGCTTGTATAAAGGGGTTTAACCCCTTATGTATGACGGCATTTTTGTTAATAATTTAAGCCTTTTGGCTGGATCAGCTTAACTCAGCAATAGTTACGAAAACAAAGAAAAAAAAACTCTGTATACCTCGATATAAGGAAAAATAAAATGTTAGATAATTTCCCGGATAGGTGCATTCACGAACTATTTGAGTTCCAAGTAGAGCGATCGCCTGATGCCATTGCCGTAATTTTTGAAGGGAAGCAGCTAACTTATCAGGACTTAAACTCTCAAGCTAACCAGTTGGCACATTATCTGAAGACTGTGGGTGTTGGGCCAGAGGTATTGGTGGCAGCCTGTGTGGAGCGATCGCTGGAGATGGTTGTAGGTCTATTAGGTATTCTGAAAGCAGGGGGAGCTTATGTACCGCTAGATCCGCATTATCCGGCAAATAGACTGGCATTTATGTTGGAACATTCCCAAACGCCAGTGTTGCTTACACAACAGCATTTAGTCGAGTCTCTTCCCTCGCATCAAGCGCGTGTCATCTGTTTGGATGGGAATTTAGAAACTGTCGATCGCTCCAGAGAGGAAAATCCAGACAGTGGGGTGACATCGGATAATTTAGCTTATGTGATTTACACATCCGGCTCAACTGGTCAACCGAAGGGAGTAGCGATCGAGCATCGGGGTGCTGTCAACACTCTACTCGATATCAACCAACGCTTTGAAGTGGGAGCGGGCGATCGGGTCTTAGCTCTATCTTCCCTGAGCTTTGACCTATCGGTATATGATATTTTCGGCTTGCTGGTAGCAGGAGGAACGGTTGTAATCCCTCAAGTATCAGCAACGCCAGATCCCGCTCACTGGGTCGATTTGATAGTGCAAGCACAAGTCACTATCTGGAACTCTGCACCGGCATTGATGCAGATGCTGGTAGATTATGCCGCTGTTCATAGCAAAGATTTATCTTCGTCTCTGCGATTAGTCCTTCTCAGCGGCGATTGGATACCTTTGACTTTGCCAGATCAAATCAAAAATTTAGTTTCTAGGTGGGTGTCGGAAAGTTTAGATTTAGATATTGAACCTCAGTTGAGTAGGGCGGGCGTCCAGCCCGGCCAGTGCCTTGATTCAAGCTCTCAGCTAGACGAATCTTTAATCCCTGCTGTCATCGGCTTAGGAGGTGCAACGGAGGCTTCTATCTGGTCGATTTTATATCCCATCGAAACAATAGACCCCACCTGGAAAAGTATCCCTTACGGTGGGTCAATGACCAACCAGCATTTTTATGTGCTCGACGAAGCGATGGAACCATGTCAAGAGGGAGTAGTCGGAGAGCTTTATATTGGGGGAATTGGTCTAGCCCGATGCTATTGGCGAGATGAGGAAAAGACTAGCAAACGCTTCATCACTCATCCCCATACAGGCGATCGGCTTTACTGTACGGGCGATTTGGGCAGCTATCTGCCGGATGGCAATATCGAGTTTATAGGCCGCATCGACCACCAAGTGAAAATTCGCGGTTTCCGCATTGAACTAGGCGAGATTGAAGCGGTGCTGGGACAACACCCCGACGTGCAGGTAGCAGTGGTAGCAGCACAAGAAGATGTCCCCGGACAGAAGCGCTCGATCGCCGCTTATGTTGTTTCCAAGGTCACCGCAGAACGAATACCCTTTAAAAGCGAGTGTTTAGCAGAATTTGATGGCGATCGCTCAGTTAAGTTAGAAACAGAAGACATATCGATCAGTGGGATTGGCGCGATCGGAGTGCCAGATAATTGGTCAAAAGGTAAACGCCTGCACTTGCGCCTCGTGCTACCGGGAGATACCGAAGAGCGATGTTTTGAGGGAACTGTCGCTTGGTGTCAAGGAAATCAGGCAGGAATTGAGTTATCTCTCACAGCGAGTGAAAAAGCTGTGATTCAGCAGAGTATGGACTACCTCCTAGAAACTCAAGGCTTCTTAAAATTTTTGCAACGCACGACAGCGGGCAAGTTGCGTAACTTCCTGAAAGATAAGTTGCCAGACTATATGGTGCCTTCCAGCTTTGTGTTCCTGAAAACCATGCCGCTCACGCCCAACGGCAAAATAGACCGTCAGAAGCTACTAGCGCCTGCCATTAAAATTCCCGAACTAGGACAAGATTATGTGGCACCTCAAACTCCTGTGGAAGATGTGGTGGCAGGAATCTGGGCCGAAGTTCTGGGACTAGAGCGAGTGGGTATTCGCGACAATTTCTTAGAATTGGGAGGTCACTCTCTGCTAGTCACGCAGATTGCAACTCGAATCCGAGACACTTTCCAGGTAGAGTTACCTTTGCGTACCTTGTTTGAGTCTGCCACAGTCGCCGATCTGGCTCGCAATCTGGAAATCGCCAGTCAAAAATCTCCAACACCCCAGCCTTCCTCGATTCAACCGATTTCGCGGCATCGGGACTTACCTCTATCCTTCAGCCAGCAACAACTGTGGTTTTTATGTCAACTGGCTCCCGATCTACCTTTTTATAACGAACCGATTACCATTCGCCTACCTGGTTCCGTCAACATTGCTGCTCTGGAGCGCAGCATCAACGAAATCATCAAGCGTCACGAAATTTTGCGAACGACCTTTGCTGTCGTGGATGGGCAGCCAGTGATGGTGATTCAAGATGCCTTTAATTTCATCCTGCCAGTGGTGAATATTGGGGAATTGCCAGAGGCAGAACGGGAGTCTGAAGCATTGCGGCTGGCAACTTTGGAAGCGCAGCAGCCTTTTGACCTTACCCAAGGGCCACTGCTGCGGGGTACTCTCATGCGGTTGGGCGAGGCTGATTACAGGTTGTTCCTGACCATACACCACATCGCGATCGATGGTGTTTCTTTGTACAGCTTGTTTATGAAGGAACTGGCGACACTCTACAGCGCCTTTTCTTTGGGCGGGCGATCGCCCCTGCCAGAACTGCCGGTTCAGTTTGCGGACTTTGCCTATTGGCAACGGCAATGGCTACAGCCAGAGGTGCTGGAAAACCAATTGAGATACTGGAAACAGCAACTAGCGAATCTGTCAACGCTGCAACTGCCCACAGATCGATCGCGATCGCCAATCCAAACTTTTCGGGGTACGAGGCAATGTCTGGCCCTACCTCTGAGTCTAACCGAGAGGCTCAAAGATCTGAGTCGCAGGGAAGGTGTCACTCTGTTTATGACGTTGATGGCAGCGTTCCAAACTTTACTCTACCGTTACACGGGACAGACCGACATTCCTGTGGGCACAGTCGCTAACCTCCGCAACCGACAAGAGTTAGAAGGGATGATTGGTTACTTCCTCAACACCTTGGTAGTGCGTACTGACCTTTCTGGCAACCCCACCTTTAAAGAGCTGCTTGCAAGGGTGCGGGAGGTAACAATAGGGGCTTATACCCATCAAGAATTGCCCTTCCAAAAGCTGGTGGAAGAAATACAGCCTGAACGCAATCTGAGCTATAATCCTCTATTCCAAGTCGTGTTTGTCCTCGAACCCCCACTTGCTGAAATGGATGGATGGAGGATTAGCCAGCTAGATATCGATACTGGCACAGCAAAGTTCGATCTAAACTTAGAACTAGATGAGAGACCTTCAGGCATCATTGGTCGCATTGAGTACAACACGGATTTGTTTGAAGCTAGTACGATTTCCCGAACGATCGGACATTTCCAAACCCTGCTGGAAGGAATCGTCTCTAACCCAGAGCAAAAAATCTCAGAATTACCCCTTTTAACTGAGTGGGAACGGCAGCAGTTAGTAGCGTGGAATAATACCGCAACCGATTACCCTCAAAATGCGTGCATACACCAGTTGTTTGAAGAGCAGGTAGAGCGATCGCCAGATGCTATTGCCCTAGTATTTGAAGACCAACAACTTACCTATAAAGAGCTGAACCAACGAGCAAACCAGTTAGCGCATTATCTGGGCAAATTAGGTGTCACCGCTGAAATAATGGTGGGAATTTGTGTAGAGCGTTCCTTGGAGATGGTAGTGGGACTGCTGGGTATTCTCAAAGCTGGCGGGGCTTATGTACCACTAGATCCAGCTTATCCGCCAGAGCGTTTGGCCTTGATGTTAGAAGATGCCCAAGTACCAGTGCTGCTGACTCAGAGGCGGTTAGTTGAATCTCTTCCCAAACACCAAGCGCGAGTTGTCTGTCTGGACACAGATTGGGAAATTATTGAGCGACAGAGTGAGGAAAATCCTGAATGCAGCTTAACCTCTGAGAACCTGGCTTATGTGATTTACACTTCCGGGTCTACAGGGAAGCCAAAAGGCGTACTTGTCGGGCATCGAGGACTATGCAACCTGGCTATAGCACAGATTCAGATATTCGACGTACAACCGAACAGCAGAGTTCTCCAATTTGCTTCCTTGAGCTTTGATGTTGCAACTTCCGATTGGGTTATTGCCTTGTGTTCGGGAGCAACTCTCTGTATCGCAATCAATAATGCTCTTTTGGCAGGTTCTGATTTGATTGAGGTATTGCGCGATCGAGCTATTACCCACATTGAATTACCAGTAGCAGTCTTGGGAGTTGTTCCTTTTGAAGAGCTTTCTACATTGCAAACAATTATTGTTGGGGGAGAAACTGTTTCCGTCGATGTTGTGGCTAAGTGGGCACCGGGTCGTCGATTCTTTAACGCTTATGGGCCGACCGAATCCACCGTTTGTGCAACGATCGCCGAATGTACCGATAGTCAAGAGCCGCCGTCCATCGGTCGCCCGATCGCCAATACGCAAGTTTATCTGTTGGATGCCCATTTGCAGCTTATGCCGATCGGCATTCCCGGAGAAATCTATATTGGCGGTGCTGGTTTAGCGCGGGGCTACCTCAACCGACCTGAACTAACTGCGGAACGCTTTATTCCCAACCCCTTTAGCAACGAACCGGGTTCTCGCCTCTATAAAACAGGCGACTTAGCTCGCTACTTACCCGATGGCAATATCGAATTTCTAGGCCGCATCGATCACCAAGTAAAAATTCGGGGCTTCCGCATCGAATTAGGAGAAATTGAGGCGGTATTAAGCCAACACCCAGATGTGCAGGAGTCTCTAGTTATCAGCCGCTCCGATGTCTCCGGCAACCAGCGCTTAGTCGCTTATATTATTTCCAACCTCGGACTAGAACACACAGATTTCGGCAGTTGGCGAAACTTTTTGAAGCAAAAACTGCCCGACTATATGGTGCCTTCCAGCTTTGTATTTTTGCCTAATTTCCCACTTACACCCAATGGCAAAGTAGACCGTAAGGCACTGCCTGAACCTGAGGCTATTAACCCAGAGTTGTCAGCAACTTATGTGGCTCCTCAAACTGAGATAGAACAAAATATCGCTACTGTTTGGCAACAGCTATTACACTTGGAAAAAGTAGGTGTAGATGATAATTTCTTCGATTTAGGAGGTCATTCATTATTGATGGCTCAGGCTCACAGCCAACTGCGCGAAGTGGTGGACAGAGATGTGTCAATCGTTGAAATGTTTAAATATCCAACCATCAGCTCTTTGGCTAAATATTTAAGTGAGGAGGCTGCGGAACAATCCTCTGTTGGGTCAAGTCAAGAGCGGATCAAAAAACAAAAAGATGCCATGAACAGCCAAAAGCAAAAACAAGCGCTAAAGGGAAAGAATAAAAATCGATAACTCTAAATTTTCCAAATGAGGTACGTAGTTGCGCTCTTAGGTACGTAGTTGCGCTTCAGCGCTCCGGAAGGAGGCTCAAGCCCAACAACATACCATCCCGAAAGAGGGCTCAAGCCCAACAACATACCATCCTCAAAGAGGGCTAAAGCCCAACAACGTACCTAAGAGGGCTAAAGCCCAACAACGTACCTAAGAGGGCTAAAGCCCAACAACGTACCTAATCAATTGTCCAAAGTATTGTTACCAGGAAAGAATCAAAATGGATAACTCTGAAAAAACCACCCAATCTTCTCTAGAAGGTATCGCGATCGTCGGCATGGCGGGTCGCTTTCCTGGCGCGAAAAATGTTGATGAGTTTTGGCAAAACCTGCGTGATGGTGTTGAATCTATTTCTTTCTTCTCCGAACAAGAACTAGCATCTTTCGGGATTGAGCCATCAGTCGTGCGCGATCCACGCTATGTAAAAGCCAGAGCGGTACTAGCAGATATTGAGTTGTTTGATGCTTCATTCTTTGGGTTGAATCCTAGAGAAGCTGAAATCACAGATCCACAACACCGCTTTTTCTTGGAATCGGCTTGGCAGGCTCTAGAAAATGCGGGCTACAACTCAGAAACTTACGAAGGTGCGATTGGGGTTTACGCAGGCGCAGGGAGTTTCAATACTTATTTTTTGAATAACCTTTATCCGAATCGTCAGCTTAGAGAATCTGTGGGAGATTTCCAACTTACGATCGCCAATGAGAAAGATTTTCTGTCAACTCGCGTTTCTTATAAATTAAACTTGAAGGGGCCGAGTGTTACTGTCCAAACAGCCTGTTCAACTTCATTAGTTGCGATCGGCATGGCTTGCCAAAGTTTGCTAAATTACCAATGCGATATGGCTTTGGCTGGTGGCGTTTCTATAGGCGTCAATCAAAAGACAGGCTATTTTTATAAAGAGGGCATGATTCTTTCTCCAGACGGGCACTGTAGGGCTTTTGATGCTAATGCACAGGGAACTGTTAGCGGTAGCGGTGTGGGAATTGTGGTTTTGAAAAGATTAGAGGAGGCGATCGCAGATGGAGATTATATTCATGCGGTAATCAAAGGTTGCGCTATTAATAACGATGGTGCTCTGAAAGTTGGCTACACAGCTCCTAGTATAGACGGTCAGGCGCAGGCGATCGCAGATGCCTTAGCAATAGCCGAGATTCCCCCTGAAACCGTCAGCTATATAGAGGCTCACGGCACTGGAACACCCCTCGGCGATCCGATCGAAATCGCTGCGCTGACGCAAGCTTTCTCTGTGGATACTAAGAAAAAAGGCTTTTGTGCGATCGGTTCGGCCAAAACTAATATCGGACATTTAGATACTGCGGCTGGTGTTGCTGGCTTAATCAAAACTGTCCAGGCTCTCAAACACCAGCTAATACCCCCTAGCTTGCATTTTGAACAGCCAAATCCTCAGATTGATTTTGCCAACAGTCCTTTTTATGTCAATACCCAACTTTCCGAATGGAAAGCAGGTAAATCACCCCGTCGTGCTGGAGTTAGTTCTTTTGGCATTGGTGGAACTAATGCTCATGTAGTTCTTGAAGAAGCGCCTATTGCAGAAGCATCAGGAGAATCTCGCCCATCGCAACTATTAGTTATCTCGGCAAAAACTAGCTCTGCACTTAATAGTGCTACTGCCAACTTAAGCAAGTATTTGAAACAAAATACCGATGTAAATTTGGCTGATGTGGCTTACACGCTGCAAGTCGGTCGAAAGGCTTTTAATCATCGCCGCATAGTGGTTTGCAATGACAGTCAAGATGGTTTTACAGCCCTTGAGAATCTCGATCCAAAACGAGTTTTTACCAACTTCCCAGAGTCCAAAAATCCACCTGTCGTATTTATGTTTTCAGGACAGGGTTCGCAGTACATCAATATGAGCTTGGAGGTTTACCAAGTTGAACCAACATTTCGCGAACAGATCGATCTATGTTCGGAAATTCTGAAACCTTACTTGGGCATTGACTTGCGCCACGTACTTTATCCAAGCGCAGCAGAAGCAGCAGCAGCTACCAACCAACTAAAACAGACTGCGATCGCACAACCTGCACTATTTGCGATCGAATATGCTTTAGCTAAATTGTGGATGTCTTGGGGAGTGCATCCTCAAGCAATGATTGGTCATAGCATTGGCGAATATGTAGCAGCTTGTTTGGCTGGCGTGTTCTCCTTGGAAGAGGGCTTATCCTTGGTAGCTGCACGAGGTAAATTGATGCAACAACTGCCTGCTGGTTCCATGCTTGCAGTGCCACTTACAGAACAGCAAGTCAAACCCTTACTCGGCAATAAGCTGGATCTAGCTGCGATCAATGGAGCATCTCTAAGCGTGATTTCAGGTGCCATCGATGCCGTAGATGAATTGGAACAAAAACTAAAAGAAAAAGGTATAGAGGGTCGCAGGTTGCACACCTCCCATGCCTTTCATTCACAAATGATGGAGCCAATTTTAGAGCCATTTACCGAACAGGTGAAAAAAGTCAAGCTCAAATCACCAAAAATTCCCTACATATCCAATGTTACTGGGAATTGGATTACAGCGGGGGAGGCGACAAGCCCCAGTTATTATGCTCAACATCTGCGTCAAACAGTAAGGTTTGCAGAGGGTTTACAACAGCTATTAAACCAGCCCAATCAAATATTGCTAGAAGTGGGTCCCGGACGGACATTGAACACGCTAGCAAAACAACATCACAATAAGCCTTCTGAACAGATTATACTTTCTTCATTGCGCCATCCGCAAGACCAAAAATCAGATGTAGCTTTCTTACTTACTACATTGGGTCAGCTTTGGCTAGGAGGAGTACAAATAGATTGGTCTCAATTTTATGCTGATGAGCAGCGTTATCGTCTCCCATTGCCAACCTATCCGTTTGAGCGCCAACGTTACTGGATTGAACCACCAGGAATCGAGCAACCGATTAAAATTGGATCTTTACCCGATGACAATTCCCCAAATGTAGATTCAGCACAACTCCATTCTCGACCGAATCTACAAAATACTTATAGTGTTCCTAGAGATGAAATGGAGCAAACTATTGCTACGATATGGCAAGAATTTCTAGGGATTGAACAAGTGGGAATTGATGATGATTTTTTTGATTTAGGGGGGGATTCATTATTAGCAGTTCAACTAATAACTAAGTTAAACGAAAAACTGCAAAAAAACTTGTCTCCCCACAGCCTGTTACAATCATCAACTATTGCAGCTTTGGCTGAATTAATTAAAGATGATTCCGGGTTGTCTGCGAGTGATAATCAGCAATCCCAGTCAGCTTCGGAGTCCTTATTAGTGGAGATTCGGCGGGGGAGTTTGAAACAACCTTTGTTTTTAGTGCATCCGGTAGGCGGACACGTTTACATTTATCGGGATTTGGCACGTTATCTCGGTTCAGAGCGGCCTATTGTGGGAATACAAGCACCTGCTTCGGTTGATGAAACAGATGCCTGTACTACAGTTGAGGAAATGGGAACTCGCTATATCGAAGCTTTGCAGATTCGCCAACCTGAAGGGCCCTATTTCCTAGGAGGTTCTTCCTTTGGTGGCACAGTTGCTTTTGAGATGGCGCAACAACTGAATGCGATCGGTCAAAAAGTAGCATTGCTAACTCTGATAGATACTCCTGGCCCCGGTCAAATGCCTGTTTTAGAGACAGAAGATGATACAGCAATTCTGGTTTATATACTAGGTGTTGGTTTCGATCTGTCTCTTTCTTTGGATGTCCTCCAACAGCTTGAGCAAGATGAGCAACTTCTCTACTTTTTAGAGCAAGTAAAGATTGCTAATAGGGTAGTTCCTCCCGATTTTGGATTGCCTGAGATTCGTCACTTTCTTCATCTGTTTAAAGTACACGGTCAAGCTATGCGAAATTACATCCCTCAAGCTTATCCGGGTCGAATTATCTTTTTTCGTGCTAGCGAACAAAATGAAGTTAATCCTAAAAATCCTGAATTGCCATGGATTGAGGTGGCTGGGGGAGGGATAGAGGTTCGAGAGGTGCCGGGAAATCATATTACTATGAATTACCCTCCTCATGTTCAGGTTATGGCCCAACAACTTAGAGAATATATTGATTAGGTACTGATTAGGTACGTTTTAGGTACGTTGTTGGGCTTTAGCCCTCTTTCGGAGCGCTGAAGCGCAACTACGTACCTTTCGGAGCGCTGAAGCGCAACTACGTACCTTTCGGAGCGCTGAAGCGCAACTACGTACCTTTTGGAGCGCTGAAGCGCAACTACGTACCTTTCGGAGCGCTGAAGCGCAACTACGTACCTTTTAGAGCGCTGAAGCGCAACTACTTACCTTTATGTATGAATATCGGAAATTAACTTTAGAAGAACGGGTGCAACTTGTTAATGAAAGGTTGGCTAAGGGATATCCTGCTCATTCTCCACCTCATCCAGTGCGAGATTTTGAATTTTATCATCTTACAGTTAGTTGTTTTGAGCATAAATCTCGGATTAATACTCAGGAACGCCGTCACCAACTTTTAGATTCAATTTTTGAGAAGTTTATTTCCGATGGTATCGAAATTAATGCTTGGGTAGTTTTACCGAATCATTATCATCTCTTAGTCCATCATGTTAATATGCCACAATTAAGTGTGCTATTTCGTTCGATTCATGGCCCGTTGGCTCGACAATGGAATATGGAGGATAATCTTACTGGTAAAGTCTGGTACTCGTTTAGCGATCGCGCTATTCGTTCCGAAAGGCATTATTATACCACTATTAATTACATCAATTACAATCCTGTCAAACATGGCTGGGCAAAATCTCCTTATGATTGGTCAGCAAGTAGCGTACATTGGTATTTAGAGTATCAAGGAAGAGAGTGGCTAAGAAGTGCATGGACAGAATATCCGGTAAGAGATTATGGAAAAGGATGGGATGATTAAGGTAGGTAGTTAAAGGTACGTAGTTGCGCTTCAGCGCTCTTAGGGCTCGCATCCCAACAACATACCAACCAGGTACGTAGTTGCGCTTCAGCGCTCTTAGGGCTCGCATCCCAACAACATACCAAAGTGCTCTTGGGGCTGAAGCCCAACAACATACCAACAACTTATAATTGAAGATTGTAATTCACAGGATAACTCATGGTTTTATATACAGAAAATGCCCAGCCTGAAGGCGAAAAATCATCGTCAGTGCTACTAGAAATGATGTATGGATTTAAAATATCCCAGGCTCTTTTTGTAGCGGCTAAACTGGAAATTGCAGATATTCTGAGTGATGGTTCTAAGACTGCTGATGAACTTGCGGAAGCTGCTGGGGTAAATTCTCAGGGTATTTATCACCTGATGCGTATGCTAGTAAGTGTTGGTGTGTTTTCTATGGAAGATAATGATAAGTTTTGCTTGAATGCTCTGGGCAAGCATCTCTTGACTGGTACTTCTGATTCTTTGCGAGGTACGGTTCTGGCAATGGGTGATGAACTATATCAGGGATGGGGGAATTTATTGTACAGTATAAAGACGGGAGAAACGGCTTTTGAACATAGTTTTAAGATGAGTTTTTATAGCTATTTGACGCAGAATTCTGAGGCGGCTATAAATTTCAATGAGTGGATGAAGGAGACAACAAGGGAGTGGCTGCTTCCGGTGCTTGAAGCTTATGATTTTTCAGGATTTAAGACGCTTGTGGATGTTGGAGGGGGCATTGGAACTCTAACGGCTGTTATTCTGAATGCAAATCCCCAAATGCAAGCTATTTTGTTCGATCGCGAAGATGTTATTGTGGATGCACCTCAGGTTTTGCACGCGGCTGGAGTTGCAGATAGGTGTCAAGTAGTTGGAGGCAGCTTTTTTGAAGCGGTGCCGCGTGGTGGGGATCTTTACTTACTCTCTCGTGTCCTCCTGAATTGGGATGATGAGCGTGCTATTACAATTCTTAAAAATTGCTATCAAGCTATGACAGCTAACGATCGCCTGCTGATTGTTGATTTTATGTTGCCTTCAGGCAAAATGTCGCCTTTTATTGGTATGGGTAGCCTAACTTTGTTTGTGATAGGCGGTACTTTTATGCGGAGGGAAGATGAATTTTATCATTTGCTTTCCTCTGCTGGCTTTAAAGTGACTGATACGATCGCCACAAAAGGGCCTGCAAGTGCGATCGAGGCGGTAATAACCAATCCTAGTTAGCCACTCCTTTTATGATTGGGCGGTTGAGACCGCTTGTGGACAAATGAAATGGGTGCATCTCACTTTGTACAAAGCAAAACTGAGATACTCTCAGCGAAGTCAGCCGACGCGGACTAATGAGTGCGGACTTCCTTCAGTCTTGTTGGGTAGAAAACTGGCGGGCGCCGATCGCAGAAAAGGCGATCGCAGCCACCAACAAAACAGGTATGCTGTACCAAGGAAACTTGGCGATATCGTAAGCAGCAGCCCTCAATCCAATACTGGCATAAGTCAGCGGTAACAGATAAACTATCCCTTTCAGGGCTACTGGTAGCGACGCGGGGTCGAAAAATGTCGCGCCCAAAAATGACATCGGAGTTATCAGAAAATTGTTGTACAATCCGACTGATTCGAGAGATTTTACGTTTAAACCCACTATCACTCCCAGGCCCGCAAATACAGCGGAGTTGAGAATTATCACTAACAAAAATAGCGGATGCAAAAATACTAGCTTTTGAGTAAACACAACTGCTACTAAAATCACGGAAACCGAAGTTAGCAGTCCCCGCAGTATTCCGGCTAGCATTTTGCCTGCGTGCAAAGCTAGGGGGTGTACCGGCAGCAGTAGCAATTCCTCAAATGTTTTACTAAAAAGGCGTTCGCCACAAATAGAAAATACTGCGCCTGTAAAACTTACTGTCATCGATGAAAGTGCAACCATTCCCGGCAGCATGAATTCTAGATAATTGCCACCAATTGCCGGTTTAGGCATGGAACTGCCCAACCCGAAACCAAAAGCTAGAATGTAAATTAATGGGGATGTTAAACCAGCGGCGGCAATTGGCAGGATTCGGACTCGCAAATCTAGCCATTCTCCCCAAAACACGGTCATTGTGTCTGTTAGTATAGTTTGAATTGAGTTTTGTTTCATGGCGAGGTGATTTGCATAATAGATATCAAGTTCTGTTAATTAACGGGACTAATGACCGTAGTAAAATTGGTTTGTAGTGAGGACTTTAGTCCGCATCAAAAAGGACTAAAGTCCTCACTACAAACCTTTTGGATGGCGGGTAATTGACCGGACATGATTTTACATCTTGCTCATTATCCGGTTAAAAGGTTAAATAATCAAGGCTGCTGCACTGTTCTAATTTAGTTTCAGTTAAAGGCAATGTGCCGGATTCTACTTTTTCCTGTTCTCGGTTCAACCAAATTGCTTTTAAGCCTGCGGATTTGGCGCCGCAATAATCGGCTTTGAAGCTGTCGCCGATATGCCAGACATTCTCGGCTGTGCAGTTGTGCTTTTGCAAAGCTGCGGTGAAAATTTCCGGCTGGGGTTTTGCTGCACCTACTTCGGTGGAAATTGTCACTGATGTGAAATATTCTGCTAAATTGAGTGCTTTTAATACTGGATAAAGTCGCGAGTCGAAATTCGAGACTACTGCTAATTCGATTCCTTGTTGCTGCCATTTATTTAAGGCTGGGAATACGTCGGGATAGACGAACCAAGGTTCGGGGGTGGCAAAATGAGCGTAGAGTTCGGCAAAAAATTTGGGAAAGTCTGAAAATTGATTGAAAACGCCTGCTATTTGAAAAGCTTTTGCCGAAACTGCTAGCCACCACTCAAATTCTAGTTGGGGAATTTTTGCTGCTTCGATTCCTGGAAATGTCATCGGATTTGCTGAGGCGAAGCTTTGGTAAAATGCTGTATTTAAGTCTTTACTATTAACTGTTACTCCGAAGTTTTTGGCTAGTTTTGCGTAGACTTCGCCGACGCTACCGCGAACGTAAAATAGTGTGCCTGCTGCATCTAAAAAGATAGTTTTTGTCATTGGTTAGAATGAATTTGAAAACGAGTAATATAATACCGGGCGAAGGTCATTCGCGTCTACACAAACACTCACGTGCCTCCGCAGGTTGAAGAACCAGAATCAGAATAATACCGTGCGAAGGTCATTCGCGTCTACACAAACACTCACCTGCCTCCGCAGGTTGAAGAATCAGAATAATACCGGGCGAAGGTCATTCGCGTCTACACAAACACTCACGTGCCTCCGCAGGTTCAAGAATCAGAATAATACCGGGCGAAGGTCATTAAGTTATTTTTTTCAGTCCGCGGAGGCGGACATCGTTTGTGTAGACGCGAATTCTATTCGTACGTCTTATCTCAAAAAGATGAGGTATAACTGACAGCTTACATAACCGTTTAAACCAAGAGGGCTGAAGCCCAACAACGTACCTCATCTTTCTGATAACCGCTATATTACTTTTTCAGCAACTCCTGAATCGGCTTGCTAATCCAGTTGAAACCAACTTTTAGTTGGTGGTCAAATGTTGGCATTCGATAGAGATAGGCTAGGCGGCGTGCAATGTGTGCTAGTTGTCCGTCGAGTTTGATTCCTAAACCTGTCAGGGTGGCTTCGTCTATTCCTAATGTCATCATTTCTCCTAGCGGCTGGTACCGGAAAGGTAGTAATGGTCGATCGCTCAGGGATGCCCATATGTTCCATGCCGTGTAGTCAGCTTGCTGGAATGCTGTTTGGGCTGTTCCGGGGACTTTTTGACCTGTTGCGTCGTGACATTCGGCTAAGTCTCCCAAGGCAAATATGTCTGGATGGTCGATGATTTGCATCTGGGAGTTAACTATTAATTGACCGCGGTGGTTTTGTTTCAGGGGGAGCGATCGCACTGCTTGACTAACTTGGGTTCCTACTGTCCACAATACTATGTCTACGGGAAGAACATCTAATTGTCCTTTGTAGAGTAAGGATATGGTGTCGGATTCGATCGCCTCTACTGCTGTTTCTAAGTCGATCCAGACTTTGCGTTTTTCTAATGCTTTGTTGGCGGCTTCGCGGTTGAACTCGGGTGATGTCCGCAAAATCGTGTCGCCTTGCTCGATTAATCGGACGCGACCTTTGTCTCCGAGTCGATCGGCTAATTTACAAGCTAATTCTACTCCCGAATAACCGGCGCCGACGATCGCAATCCGAATTTTGTCGGGGTTGCTAGCTTCGAGAAACCGCAGTCTTTCTTCCAAGCGGTAGGCGTCGTCGAGGCTGCGGAAGGAATAAGCGTATTCAACGGCTCCTTTGACCATATCTAGGGGTGTTTCGCCACCTAAAGCTAATACTAGGCGATCGCACGGAATTTCTGGCCCGTCGTGCAACTGCACTCGCTTGGACTCCACATCGATGCCGGAGACAGTGCCTTGACAAAAGCGCACGCCTGTGTTTTGCAAGAGTTCCGCAAAGGGCGGCGCGATTTCCCAGGTTTGGAGTTCGCCGGTGAGGAGCTCGTACAGTAGGGGAACGAACAGGAAGCGATCGCGACGGTCAACTAGGACTATTTCGGGTTTTTCGGTTTTGGAGAAGGGTAACTGACTCAAGCGGAGGGCTGTGTGGAGTCCGCCGAAGCCTCCGCCGAGAATGCAAATCCGGGGTTGTTGTTGAGTCATGGTTTTTGTTTGAGGGCGATCGGTAGCAAGGCAACTTATCTTATTGTAACGAGAGTGGAGGATTGGGGGAGCGGGAGATGGGGAGAGGGGGAGAGGGGGAGAGGGGGAGATGGGGAGATGGGGAGATGGGGAGAGTCGCAAAATCTTCCTTCTTCCGACTTCCTTCTTCCCTCTTCCTTCTTCCCTCTTCCTTCTTGCTATTATCCACCCTCAAATTTTTTGAATGTTCGGACAAGTAATTTTGTACTATATTAGTTGATAGCGTATTATTTCGCCAATTAAATTCACTTTTTATACAGCCATCTACTCTAACACTTGCCCCCGCAGTCACAAGTGAAAAAATCATGCAAATTTCCTCGAATTCTTCTAAAGTTAAGAATGGCGATCGCCATAACGAAGACAGCTCATCTTTGTTAAGCAGCGAAGAACGATATAAAAATTTAGTAGCTAATATTCCCGGTGCTGTATACCGCTGCAACTGCGAATGGACGGGATCCGATGGCGAATTAATACGGACAATGGCGTTTTTGAGCGAGGCTGTTCAAGAAATATCTGGCTATCCATCATCTGATTTTATCAACGATCGCGTCCGTTCTTTTGCGAGCATCATCCATCCTCAAGACCGCAAAAATATGGAGGAGGCTCTCATAAAAAGTGTAGCAACTAGAACTCCGTATATCCTGGAATACCGCATTCTCCGGGCTGACGGCGAAATTAGCTGGGTTTACGAAAAAGGTCAAGCTGTTTGTGGGGAGGGGGATGAGGCTAGAGAAAGAAAAGAGGGACAAGGGGAAATAGAGGAATTTTTGTCGGGTGTAGTTTCGTCGGTTTCGCCGATCGCAAATTCTCTGTGTCAGGTTGTCTATCTCGACGGAGTGATTTTGGATATTACTGAGCGCAAGCGCGCTGAGGAAAAGCTGCGAAACACTCAAGATTTTCTGAATGCGGTACTGCAAAATCTGCCGGTTAGCGTCTTTATTAAAGATGCGGTGGAACAAAGATTTATTTATTGGAATGCTGCTAGCGAAGAATTGTTTGGCTATTCGAGGGACGAAGTGCTGGGAAATAATGCTGCTGACTTGTTGGAAGCAGATCAGGCAAATTACTTGCAAGCACAAGATTTAGAAGTATTTGCCACGGGAAAAGAGGTTGATATACCAGAAGAAATTATCCAACTTCCGCACCGGGGAAAACGGATTTTGCACACAAAAAAAGTTCCTTTGTTTGACGCTGATGGCGCGCCTAAGTACATTCTGGGTATTTCTCAAGATATTACCGAAAGCAAAAAAACTGAAACAGAATTGTCGCGCTTGGCCATCGTGGCTCAAAAAACGCAAAATGGTGTGATTATTACTGATGCTCAAGGCTGCATTGAATGGGTGAATGAAGCATTTACTCGGATTAGCGGTTACGTGTTAGAAGAAATGCTGGGAAAAAAACCGGGTGATGTGCTGCAAGGCCCTCAAACAGATCCATTAACTATTGCCCAATTGCGATCGGCTTTGGATAAAGGCGAGCCGTTTAATCAGGAAATTTACAATTACAGGAAGGATGGAAAGGGTTATTGGGTGGCGCTTTCGATCGCCCCGATTTATCGAGAAACCGGGGAACTTGAAGGTTTTATTGCGGTGGAAACTGATATTACCGATCGCAAACAAGCTACTGAATCTGTCAGGGAAAGCGAGAGTTATTACCGCTGCATCGTCGAAACTGCTTCGGAGGGCGTTTGGATGTTTGACGCCGACAGCAGCACGACTTTTGCGAACTGTCGGATGGCCGAAATGCTGGGGTATACTGTGGAGGAAATGCTGGGGCGATCGCTATTTGAGTTTATCGATGACGAGGCTCGGGAAATAGCCGAAAGTTATGTGCAGCGCAGGCGGCAAGGCATTCGCGAACGCCACGATTTTCAGTTTACCCGCAAAGATGGCTCTCACTTGTGGGCGATCGTCTCAGCGACACCAATGTTCGACGCTGACGGCGAATTTGCGGGGGTTTTGCGGATGATTACCGATATTAGCGATCGCAAACAAGCCGAAGCAGAATTGCGCCAAACTCTCCAAGAATTAGAATTTGAAAAATTTGCCTTAGATCAATCGGCAATTGTCTCAAATACCAACGAATTCGGCGTTATTACCTACGTCAACGAGCAATTCTGCGAACTGTTTAAATATTCTCGGGAAGAATTGAACGGCAAAACCCACAAACTTGTAAATTCCGGCTATCACCCAACTGATTTTTTCAAGCAGCTTTGGTCAACAATCCGCCAGGGAAATGTTTGGCGGGGAGAAATGAAAAATCAAGCTAAAGACGGCAGATTATTCTGGTTGGATACTACGATTGTACCTTTCTTAAATTCTCGGGGAGAACCCCATCAATATGTAGCAATTCGCAAAGATATTACCGATCGCAAACAAGCAGAAGAAGCTGTGCGGCTTTCCGAAAGTCAATTGAGGACTAAAAATGAAGAATTAGCGAAAGCCCTGCGGGACGTGCATAAAACTCAAAGCATGATGGTTCAAAATGAAAAAATGGTAAGTTTGGGGCAATTAGTAGCTGGCGTCGCTCACGAAATAAACAATCCAGTTAGCTTCATTTACGGCAACGTCATGCACGCTGACGATTACTTTCAAGACTTGCTAAAAATGCTGCAACTTTACCAGCGCGAATACCCGGAACCAACAGAGGCAATTCGAGAAGAAATAGATGATATAGATTTGAAATTTCTGCTCAAAGATTTGCCAAAGCTATTAACTTCAATGAAAATGGGAGCCGAGCGAATTCGCCAGATTGTGCTGTCACTGAAGAATTTCTCGCGATTGGATGAAGCAGAACAAAAACAGGTGGACATTCACGAAGGGATTGACAGCACTTTGTTGATTTTGCAGCACAGGTTGAAAGAAACAGCAGGACATCCGAAAATTACGCTGGTTAAAGAGTTCGGCAATTTGCCCCGCTTACAGTGTTATGCAGGACAGTTGAATCAGGTATTTATGAATATTATTGGCAATGCAATTGATGCTTTGGAAGAGGCAATGGAAACCGGACAGTGGGGCGACGGGGAACAGGCGCCTATTCCTTCTTGTCCTTCGCCGACGCTGCGGATTTGTACTGAGGTAAAATATGAACAGGCTGCTGTTTGTGCTGATTCTATTCGCCGTCCTTCTCATATTGTGATTCGGATTGCTGACAACGGGCCGGGGATTCCGATAGATGTTCATGAAAGGCTGTTCGATCCGTTTTTTACTACGAAAGAACCGGGGAAAGGTACTGGCTTGGGGCTGTCTATCAGTTATCAAATTGTGGTGGAAAAGCACGGCGGGCGGCTGAAGTGCAATTCTGCACCGGGTCAAGGTACGGAATTTGCGATCGAGATTCCTGTCGCTAGAAGTTAGCGGTAAAATTGGAAATTATGAGTTATAATTCCATAGATGCAGACGGCGGTTGAAACCGCGTCTATACAAACAATGTCCGCCTCCGCGGACTGAAGAAGATAATGTATTTTAACCGCATTGCCTTCAACCCGCGGAGGCGGGTTTTGCTTGTATAGAAGCGGTTTCAACCGCCCAGTTTTCTAGGTTATTGACTTATGAATTACAACGTAATTTACGACGGCAATTGCAATCTCTGTGTCACCTTGGTGCAGTTACTTGAAAATCTAGATCGAGGCCAGAACTTTGAATATATTTCCATGCAAGATTTAGAGGGATTAAAGGAGTTTGATATAACTGCTGAGGATTGCGAAATGGGGATGATTTTGATAGATAAGAATAATCCCACAAAACGTTGGCAAGGTAGCGATGCAGCCGAGGAAATCGGGCGGATATTGCCTGCTGGCGAGGTGTTTGTGGCAGCTTACCGGGCAATGCCGGGGATGAAGTGGATGGGCGATCGCGTGTACGAACAAGTGCGCGATAACCGCTATACTTTGTTTGGCAAGCGATCGACAACTTACAAATCGGCTTATCCAGTGGGCTGTAGGTCGATCGACAATTGCGATAATCAAGACTTAAAATCAGGTTCGTAGTGAGGACTTCAGTCCTCTCCATCTGTGGTTCGTAGTGAGGACTTCAGTCCTCTCCATCTGTGGTTCGTAGTAAGGACTTCAGTCCTCTCCATCTGTGGAGAATTTAATTCAAGAAGGACTAAAGTCCTCACTACAAACCTGGACTTCAGTCCTCTCCATCTGTGGAGAATTTAGTTCAAGAAGGATTAAAGTCCTCACTACAAACCTGATTTATGATGAGTCATTAACCGGGAATTATTCTCAGCAATTAAACAAACCTAATATCTCGCGGCAAAAGTGTTTGAGCTTTTCGGCTGATTCCGCAGCGGGCTCAGTTTCACCCACAAAACCCCAATTTTCCACGGTAGAAAAGCGCCACTGTTGACCAGTATGATCGTAACCTGCCGCCTCAACCCCGATCGCCCGCCGAGATCCTTCGACCGGATCTTGGTAAAATCGGATTTGGATTAAGATACTGCGGCTTTGCAACAACCGACTTCTACCGGGAAAATGGAAGCCAATATCGATCGACTCAGGATCGACAAGTTCTCTGGTATCCTGGTCATTCATCCAAGGTTTCAAATCGACTTTCACATCCGGAAAATCTGACTTAAATAAATTAACAACCGCAGCAATTTTGCTAGCTAATTCTATATTTCTGGCTTGTTCGGCAGCGTTCACTCGAAATACTCCTATCAAATACAGTTATTACACATTTAGTTAACAATGTAACTGCATATTGCCTGCTTTAAACGGTAAACTGTGGACTATTTGATAGATTACAGTTCGCGATTGCACGGGTGGCCAGAAACCGGTTTTTTTTACGAAAAGACGTGTTACAGCCGACAATGCAAGTAAAAACCCGGTTTCTTTGGTATTGATGCGTTTAATCTGCTACATTTTCCCAGGTTGAATGAATTTTAGTCGATCGGCACTTCGATCGCAAATTCCGTACCTGGGCCCAACACAGATATGCCCTATGTAGTGGCGATGCGTCACAATCCTTTGTTGAAAGCGACTCGCTGTGCGATTATTGGCTCGTGGCTGGCGTGAAAATGCAGGTGATTGGTGCGAGTCATGCGGAAATGGGTACATTTGCCTTTTGGGATTTTAAAATCCCAAAAACCTTTCGATCCAACTTATTTGCTCGCTACCCCTTGACTTTTCAAGACAGGAACTACAGCATTTTGGGATGTTTATTGAACACCAATAAACTTGTGAGTTTGCAAAGACAACCTGTAACTCGGATGCTGTTTCAATAACTCCAAAATCATCGGAATTGCCCGATCGCGCTTTTCCCACTCCGGCTGCAAATATACAGGAATATTCACATTGTCAGCCAAATATTTTGTGTAAAAATCAACTTCTTCGCCACTGCTAACCACCAACTTAATTTCATTAGCTCTCGTCCAGAAACGGTCTTGCACCGGATATTGAGGATTGACGTGTTCTTTAGGAGAAAGAGTAATCCAAGCCAGCGGCGAAATATCCTGCCAGTAAGCGCCAGAAGTTTCAATATTCACCTGTTTGTCAGTTGCTAACAAAGCTCGCACTAACTCCGGCAAATTCTGGTGAATAAAAGGTTCGCCACCACTAATGACAACCCTCGAAGACTGCAATTGATCTAGCAATTGTGCGATCGACTGTGGCACCGATGGCAAACCTTTGCCACCATTTCCGTAGCCTGTATCGCACCAAGCACACCGCACAGGACAACCAGCTAATCTGATAAAATCAACTAAAGTCCCCGTCCAATAACCTTCACCTTGAACCGTACACTGAAAAGTTTCATGAATCGGTAATTTTATTTGTAAATTCGATCCCTGCATTTTTACCTCAAAGTAATTAATAATACTTGTTATTACTTTTAGTAATTGTAATTTGTCATCGGTAATTGATATAGTCCTGGATGCACCGGTAGGCAGAAACCGGGTTTTTTATGCAAATACTGTATCGCAGCCTTTAATACAGATAACCACCCGGTTTCGAGGAGTCTTAATGAAGTTCCCAGCCACTTGAACTATTTAATTCTGTTCTTCAGGTTCCATCATCGTAGCCCAGCGGCGTTTCAGGGCCAAACTCAACCCGTCACCAATGGGGACAACACTGAGTGTTATTCTCGGATCGTTACGCAACTTGTCGTTGAAACTACGAAGGGCGAGGGTACTTGTGTCTTGTACTTCAGGATCCGCAACTCGTCCAGACCACAGAACGTTGTCAATTACAATTAAACCGCCATTCCGCACCAGTTGGAGCGATCGCTCAAAATAAGCCTCATAATTTTCTTTATCCGCGTCGATGAAGGCAAAATCAAAGGTTCCGGCTTGTCCCTCGGCTATGAGTTTGTCGAGAGTATTTAGTGCTGGGCCCAAATGCAAAGAAATTTTGTTAGCCACACCCGCAGCTTCCCAATACCGTCGCGCGATCGAAGTATATTCCTCGCTGACATCGCAAGCAATAATTTTACCGTTAGAAGGCAGTGCTAAAGCTACACATAGCGAGCTATAACCAGTAAAAACTCCAATTTCTAAGGTTTTTGTCGCTCCCATAAGCTGCACGAGCATCTCCATAAACTGCCCTTGTTCGGGAGCTATTTGCATCATACCCATAGGATGCTTAGCAGTTTCTTTCCGCAGTGAAGCGAGAATATCTGGTTCCCGCAAAGAAATAGATAACAGATAATCGTAAAGTTGATTTTCTAGGCCAAGAGTTGAGTTCGCCATCGGTTTGTCCTTGCTGCTGACTTTTGATTTTACGTGGTAGACGTGCAGTTATTGGAAATTGCAGACGGTAGAGTGAATTTTGGCACCTATTTTGCTGTCGTTTCTCTCAGGGTAAGAGTATCGCCGTCTCGCTTGCAAGAATCTGGTAACTTGCTCTCACGGGCGATCGACCTCCCAATCAGTTTATCTCAGCTATAGGTGATTTAGTCGCCCTGGAAAAGAAAAGAGAACAAAAGGATGGTTTTGAGATTGCTGCATTCCTCGCGCTGCGTAACACTGTGAGTAATGCCAGCTTAACAAAATAATCTAACAATCGGCAAGTTGCCAACCGATACACAATCAGTCATTCCTCATCTCAACTCTCCAACTTGTAGGAGCGCGCCTTGCTCTGAGCGTAGCCTTTCATGAAGTCGAATGATCTCAAATGTCAAATGGTACGATCTGGGGAGAATATAACTTAATTTTGACAACTAATCGCCAATAAATAATTATTTATAATTTGCCCACAACTCACACAAATAAAGTTTAATTTGAGTCTTGTTGATGGCTTATAGCCTGTGTATTCTTCAGGAATCAAACAGGCGCATGGCAATCCTTCTATCCGGGAGGATTACTAATAACTAACAAGTCGGCTAGACCGGGACAATTTTTTAAGTGTCACAGTATATTTATCCACACCTAAACCACCTACCCACAATAAAAACAACATTCTCCTGTTGAAGCAGAACAAGTATTTTGGTGACAAAACCCGGTTTTGGGCAGCCTTTGCCCTGGACTGTTACTAACCACTAACGAACCGGGAACACTCTGACAATTTCTTAACTGTCACAGTTGATTGCTCGACACATAAACAACTTACCCACAATCAAAATAACATTTCGCAAAGGCAATCGCTATGTATTATACTTTTGCAGGTTTCGGTGCTGGTACTGGCCTATTGTTACTGTTAATTTTTGCTATTTTACAATGGCTGCACGTCCCCGCCGGCAGTTTTATAGATTGGGTAATTGCCATTGCTATTTTTGAATGGCTGTTGCTGATAGTTACAGTTCCTTGGAATATCCATTTTGAAGCTAAGGAAGTGTTAGCCCAAGGCGCAGAATCTACTAAAAAAAATATTGCTGTCGATTCCGAACAACTCAAATACGTTACTGTATTAGCTAGCCGATCGCTCTGGGTGGCGATCGCCCTTCACCTGGTTAGCGCGATCGCACTTTATGCCCTATCCGCCACCGGCATTAGCGCTGTTGGCTATCTCAGTTCCGGTGCAGCACTGCTTTTAACTATACTGCGTCCAGCTATCCGAGGTTATCAGTATTTAGCCCAGCGGCTGACAACCATCCGCAGCGAATTTTTCCACCCCCGCGAAGATATTCTCGAACTCCGCAACCGCTTTGCAGAATTAGAATCTACAGTCAAAAATTTGGCCGATCAATTAAATTCAGACGATCCTAATTCGTGGGCGACTCTCCAACAGCGGGAACAACGGGCCACTAGAAGAGAATTAACTAATTTAGCCGCATCTCTAGAAAATTTGCGATCGACAAATCAGGCAGAACACACTAAACTGGCAAGAGATGCCGAAAGTGCGATCGCCCAACTCACCGATGACGGACAATTTCTCAACCACGTCCGCGAAATCATCCGCTTCTTCAAAGAATCGTAAAAGTAGTCAGTAGTCATTAGTCATTAGTCATTAGTCATTAGTCATTAGTTAGTTGCCATGCCCAATTCCCAATTCCCAATTCCCAATTCCCAATTCCCAATTCCCAATTCCCAATTCCCAATTCCCAATTCCCAATTCCCAACCTTTAGATAGATGTCAGAGCCTCGCAGACTGTGAAACTTTTAATTAAAATAGAACTTTATCAGTCTTGAGGAAGACTCAATAAATGTGTTTTAGATAACAGCAAGTTTCAGGAAACTATAACCAAAGATAGTGAGTCAATGAGTTAGCTTAGGCTTAATATTTAAACATAAGCCAAAGACCTTTTTGAAAAGATAACTCAGGAAGAAATCATGACAACTAGCAAATCAACACCGACCGACGAACAAATCGAAGCTAATATGGAAGCCCCCCACTACGATAGGGGCATTACTCCTGCTGAGACAGCAGCGCGGCAAGAACGCGAAGGCTCTAACTTCATGCACACAACCACTGAAGCGAAGCAGCAAAGCGCCAAAACCGACGACCAAACCGATGACGAAAGCATTCACACTACAGATGGTTATACAGTAGACAAGGAAGGTCTGGTTAACAATTACGCGATCGAACCCGAAATGTACATCAACGAACCGGGCGATTTGAGAGCAAAAGAGGAAGCCGAAGCCGCAGAACGCGCTCAAATTCTCGCAGAAATCAAAGATAAAAAAGGTGAGGAAGGAAAACTGACAATGGATGAAGACACCCGCGGCAAAGGCCCAGGAATGATCTAGGTTGTCTGCTTGGTAGTTGCGCTTTGGCGCGCGAGGCTGCAACTGCAAAGCCAAGGGGCAGGTTTTTCTAGATACGGGAATTGTCGATCTTTTCGGTAAAACCAGCCTCTATTTTGCTTTCGACTGATGTTTTGATAATATACCTCTTGCAAAAATACCTACGACGGGCGGGACGCCCATCCCACAACTTTTTTTCTTGTGGGATGGGCGTCCCGCCCGTCGTAAAATTTCATTAAAAGGACTTTTGCAATTCAGGTCTAATTTAGGACTTAATATTATCCTCCGTCAATTACCTCCAATAAAAACAGCTCGAGCGCGATCGCTTCAGTCAAGCGTCATGGATGAGGGCTGAAGCCCTCACTACAAACCAATATTGTATTCGGAGATGATATTACGCACGGGTGGTTAAAAAACCCGGTTTCTTGAGCAGGAGTGCTTCTGTTTTGAGAGTTGAAAATTTACCTCAATGCCGATCGCATTAAAATTAATCAAGCCCTCACATTCTCCCTCAGCCAATTAAACTTTGCTTGAGCTAGCGCCAAATTTTCCAGGACGTTCGGATTAATATCCTCCCGATCTAATTCTTGCTGCTCCAATTCTATATTGCGACCGTATTCTATATGTCGGATCGTACCGCGCATCCGGTCTGCCAGACACAGCGAAATTCCATAATAAAATCTGGAAGCAAAACCCATATCATGTTGAAGTTTGACGACTAGCTGCCTTCGGGGAATTACCAACAAGTGAGTTTCTTCGATCGCCATCACCGTGGCCAAAGGAGGGCGTGCGTCAATGAAAGAAACTTCTCCCACAAGTTCTCCGCTACCTATTTTAGCGAGTTCTTTGCTCTGCTCAGCCTCGATCCAAACGCTCATACTCCCCTTCAAAACAATGTAGAGGGCATCGTGCTGTCTCCCTTCATGGATCAAAATCTCGCCCGGTTCGAGAATTTCTTTTTTCCCTTTTTGAACGATCCAGTCGATATCGTCATTATTTAACTGGCTCAAAATAAAAAGCGCTTTTTTTCTACTGCTGTCGGCCATAACTTTAGCTCCCGATCGCTTATTTATATTAAATTTAGAGGGCGCGCGGTCGCAACTTCTTCCTAAGCAGTCACTCCTCGCTGAATACAGTTTTTTTATCCTGCCTAACTGCTTGGCAAAATCCTATTAGGGCAGACATTCCCAATATTCACAGATGAACCAGGCTGAATCATAATCTCTCAATACTAGCATTCGTTGAACAATCTTTTTTAAATCGATCGGCATTCCCAAAAATCCTGCTTCATCTCCGTCTTAAAACCAACCCGGTTCTCCCCCACAGCATGGGTGCGGCAGGGGGCGCGGGAGACAGTGCTCCGCGCCCCATCTGCTGTATCGCTAAATCGATCGCAAATCAGGATAGCCAGCCAACATATCATCAGCAGTCAGAGTGTCGCCGTTAGCTTGAGGAGTCCACAGCACCTCAACCGCCAGCAACTGCTCGCTCGATACTCCCCCAATTTGGCGCAAAGCTTGGCGCAAATCTTCAGAGTTTTTCACTGCTGGCAATTGCAACTTGCCCTGAGTACCGACAATCACCGTTACCACAATAAATTCACCGGGCTCTGAATTCAAATCAGAACCAACTAGGGCGCCGTTTTCCTGCACAACTGGCAGGTTATTGCTGCTCCCTGCTTGCCGGAGCTGGTTGTTATAATTCGAGAGCGTTTCTTCAGTAAACTTACTGCGTTCTGCCAAAGAAAACTGGTTAAATTTAGCTTCGGCTGCTTCCAAGCGAGTTTGCACAGAGTCAGCGCCCGCGTAAACCCAATATTCAGGATGCCGCAGCATCGCCAGAGTAGATTCTTGCAGCACTTGAGCGCGGCCGATCGCTGTATCGGTATTCGCTTTGCGCGCTAGCGCGTCGAGTTCGGCTTGCAAACCGCGGGCTTCTGCTAGCAAACCAACTTGCAAGCGTGCCACAGATACCGTGGTAGTAGGCGCGCTGTTGCCGAGTTCGTCAGTTGAATCCCCAGCGCGGCGGAAGCTTTGCACGAGGAAATTGGCGATCGAAATAAAAATCAAAATCGAAAACAGGCCGCCAAATCCGCCCCCAAAGCCAAAAAACGGCAGCAAGAATGGGAAACCGAAACCGCCACCAAAACCGCCGCGATAGCCACCACCGTACCCACCAGACGGCGCGTAAGTGCTAGTCGGAGACGAGTAACTGCGCGCCGGAGCTCTAAAAGATCCGCCCCCCATCCGTCCTCCGCTGCGAGCAGCCAGAGCTCCGTCAGCGTTACCGAGGGCTAGCGTCAGTACCAGACCGATCGCAAATAGTGATTTCAAAAGCGGTTTGATCTTTGAAATTAGTTGCTTGTACATAAGACCGTTACTATTCGATACACTTTTAATTTACAGTCTATCCTCGCTTATGGGCAGCCCGGTTGCAGGTGTGCAGCGTGCGAGATATCCGTACCAACCGATCCCAGCACCCCGAGAGAAGCAGAAAGGCTAGAGTCCAAAGCTACCGCCTGCCACCTCAGATGACCCATAATTAATTGTCAAAACAATCCTATCTACTGTCCAAAATTCCCTTATTCTCATCCGGCACAAATTCCGTCACCACTTGGCCGCCGGCACCGTCACCTTTGACAATCACAGTTTGATTTTTTAACTCTCCCGCCGCCCTCGGCCCAGTCAAATTAAACACCGGATTTAATTGCTTGTAAACCACATTTCCTTCGGCGTCGAAGGTCTGGTTACTTAAATACCACGTTACGCGATCGGTATTTAATTGAGATTCACGTTTTTCCCCGATTCCTACCACATTTCCCGTCAAATAAAAAATCTTTTTATCTAAATCTCCCCGCCCAGTATCCCCGGTCATCGTCACCTTTTCCACGCGGTGAAAAATCTTCACATGCCCGGGCGATATCACATATTGAGCCGGAAAATTCCAACTCATCAAACTGCTTTCTATTTGCAGCGGCGGGTCTGATGGCATCAATTGAGCGTTTTGGGTTAGCGTGGCAATTTTGGTTTTTAAGTCTACATCTACCTTGTCGGCAAAACCGCTGTCTGTTACTTTTTTATCTTTATATCTGTCAAGTTGAGTCGGTTGGTCGCTGTGTACCTTTTGTTGCTCCACAAACCAAACTAAATGTTCGGTTCGCAATTGCAAAATTGGATCTTTAACATTCGCCACCACAGATCCGAATAACTCCATCCTCTTAGCCCTGCTGAAAATCCGCGCTTCCTTCGCTGAAACAGTCACCTGTTTGTTCTGTCCAGTCAAATTATTGCGAACAACTAAAACATCTTCCTTCGGGCGCCACTCTAACTCATTTCCTCGCAATACCACGCCATTTTTGAGATCGGTAGCGACTATGTTACCTTTGAGAAAAACCTGATTTCCTTCCTGAAATACCTGCCCGGTTTCTCCCTGAATATCATAAATTTCTTTGCCGTCCTGAAACAATTTGCCCACAGGTTTCTGAACGTTAACTATTTTTTGGTCTTTGCTGTAAACCGCATTTTTCGATTTTACTTTCCAGAACGTCTCACCCTTTTCGTTTGCTTGTTCTAGGGTTACTTTGTTCAAAGTTAAAGTGCTATTTGACTGCTGAGCTGTTTTGATATCCTCAGCTAATTTGTTCTTTTGAGTCTCTTGGGGAGCCGCACAAGCATTAATCCCCAAAATCATTGCTGCTAACAATAGCGACATTGATTTTGGGGATTGGAAATTGGTAATTTGGGATTTGAGATTAATCATTGGTAATCGATAATTGGGCATTGGGCAAACAGGGCATTGGCCAAACAGGGCATTGATAATTGGTAATTGGCCAAACAGGGCATTGATAATTGGTAATTGGCTAATTAAAAACACTAATCAAAAATCTGTCATACTTGAGCTAAATTTTTAACTTCTAATTTTCAATTATTCAACCCATCAGCTATTACCCCATTCCCTATTACCCATTCCCCATTCCCCATTCCCCATTCCCCATTCCCCATTCCCCATTCCCCATTCCCCATTCCCCATTCCCCATTCCCCATTCCCCATTCCCTATCTGTCGTCGTGTTCGTCCATCAAGCTCAAACCCGACAACGGGCGGTAGGCATAATTAGGACGCGAAGTTTTTTGGATGTCGTCTTTAATCATTTCCAAATCGATATAGCGATCGGCTACATTAATCAAACTGTCACTGGTCATCGATCGCAAACTCACCACCTCAACCCGCACGCCGCGATAGCTCACAGCATCCACAGCATAGGCCAAATCACCGTCGCCGCTCACCAAAACAGCCGTGTCGTAGGAACCGACCAACGCCATCATGTCTACAGCGATTTCTACATCCAAATTCGCCTTCTTAGAACCGTCGGGTAACTGTACCAAATCCTTAGAAATCACGCGATAGCCGTTGCGGCGCATCCACAGCAAAAACCCCTGCTGTTTTTCGTTCGTGCGATCGACACCCGTGTAGAAAAAAGAGCGCAACAGCCGCGATCCCGCAGTTAAACGACACAATAGCTTAGTGTAATCAATCTCAATTCCCAATTGCAAAGCCGCGTAAAAAAGATTAGATCCGTCAATAAAAATTGCCACTCGACCGCGATTTTCCAGAACCTGTTCCGGCGTAAAAAGGTCGTTGCTTTCTATTCTATTCAACATGATTGTTATGCCTCAAATTTTATGAAAGATTGGTAAGGAAATTAAGTGCTAATTCATAATCTGTCATAGCACCCCGATCGCAGGCTGCCGACTATGACGCTACTGTTTCCAGCAGTTCCAGCCGCTTAAACACTGGTTGGGGTTCCCCCAGAGTTTGGTTTGCAGGCAAAGCGCCCCAGGCAGCATGAACTGCAAAAGTCGCTAAACTGTTAACTGCAACCCGATCGTTAAAGTCAATTGAAAAACCTAGCTGCTGATAGATAGCACTGCTGATATTGGGAATAATCGGCGATAAAAGGTAAGATGCTAGTCTAACAGATTCCAGAACAGAATATAGCACTTGTTGAACACTTTCGAGCTGTCCTTGCTTGTACAAACTCCAAGGTGCTTGTACGTCAATAAACTTGTTACCGGCTCGAACTAATGCAAGCACAGCTTCGCAAGCCTTGCTAAAAGCTAACTCTTCGTAAAAACCCGCCACTCGATCGCCCAAATCCAGGCTCATACCCTTGAGAAGGTTGTCGCCGGAAATACTTTCCCCAGACACATTTGGCACGCAGCCACCGCAATATTTGCGAGCCATGTTTAAGGTGCGGTTAAGCAAATTTCCCAAATCATTTGCTAGCTCAGCATTCAATATATTGATAAACCGAGTTTCGTTAAAATCGCCGTCCTCTCCAAATTCAATTTCTTTGAGGAAATAGTAACGAACTGCATCAGCGCCGTATTTATTCACCAATTCGACTGGGTTTAAAGTATTTCCCTCCGTTTTTCCCATTTTTTTGCCGTCTTTGGTCAAAAAACCGTGAGCGAAGACGCGGCCAGGTACGGACATACCCGCGGACATCAGCATTGCCGGCCAATAAACTGCGTGGAAGCGGAGAATATCTTTGCCGATCAAGTGCAGGTCAATCGGCCACCATTTAGATAAAGCATTCTCTAACAATGGGTCGCTGTCCGGATCGAGCAGAGCCGTGATGTATCCCAGCAAAGCGTCAAACCAGACGTAAATGGTGTGGCCCGGATCAACTGGTATTGGCAGGCCCCATTCCAGATTCACCCGAGAAATCGAAAAGTCTTGGAGTCCGGAGTTGACGAAGCTGAGCACTTCGTTACGCCGACTTTCCGGCGCGATAAAGTTGGGACGTTCTGCGTACAATGCCAGCAGTTGGTCTTGATAGCGCGACAGGCGGAAAAAGTAATTTTCTTCGTCGCGCCACTCCACTTCCTTGCTGGTGTGGACGGAACAGCGATTTCCGGGGAGCAAATCGCGTTCATCTTTGAATTCTTCGCAGGAGACGCAGTACCAGCCTTGTTGCTGGTTCAAGTAGATATCGCCGGAGTTCCAGACGCGCTGGAAAAATTCTTTGACAATGTACTCGTGGCGTCGCGAAGTTGTGCGGATAAAGCGATCGTAATGGATAGAGAGTTGCTCCCACAGCGCCTCAAACCCGGGAACTACTAAATCGCAGTGAGCTTGGGGCGATCGTCCCAAACTGCTTGCCGTGCGCTGAATTTTCTGCCCGTGTTCGTCGGTTCCGGTAACCAACAACACTGATTTGCCCCGCAGCCGCTCAAATCTGGCTAGGGCATCGGCTGCCATAGTCGTGTAAGCGCTGCCAACGTGAGGCAAATCATTGACATAATACAGAGGCGTTGTTATGGCAAAGGTATTCTTAGTTATATCGGTCGATTTCATTGAATGGTAAAAGAAAATTCCCTAAATTTAATTTCGATCTTAACTCAGCGCTTCAATCTTTTCTGGAGTGGCATTCAAGCCAAAATTGCTGCAACTTGTGGGCAATTGTTTAACCCGGGCTATTCCCAAAAGAAATATAGCTTTCCTCTCAAGACTAATCTTTTTTAGATCTTTTTGACGAACTCTCTAAAATGTCTTAAGATTTTGATATTTTGCTGCCTTGGGGGCCCATAGAAGTGCAGATCCCGGGTCTTCAATTCATTTCTCGCAGGCACTATCCTGGAGTGCGCGGGATCGCCAACTGGATAGTGCCGACAAAACTCCTTGCTTAGCTTGCTGAAAGCAACCGAGCGACTGGCGCTCCGCCAGCGCTTCCTGTAAATGGGCGATCGGGGTTCACTGGCTGTGTCAAACCCGATCGCCCGCAACTCCTGCCAGTTTCCGAGTTACTCGTAGAAGCAGCAACCGGGTTGTTTGCGAAAATCTCTATTGAACGATGCTTTGGTTTCTTGCCCCATCTGGTTTTTGAAGAGGGCGAAGCATGACCGCATATAAGTTATTAGTTATAATCTTATATTCACTGCGGTCATGCTTCGCCCCTACAAACATATTTGCCTTGCACAGGTCGCTGCACCCAAGCAAATGTTTATTGACAAAAAAATGGTTTTTTTAATGTTGCCACTACATCCGGCAAACACAATTAAACCCCAAGCCAGTTAGGCTTGGGGCTATCTAAATTATGGTAAATATAACAATATGTTATCCTTCGGGAAAATTCACTCGATTTCCGCCAATAGCTTCGGACAAATAATCCGCCGCAGCTTCCACCACCGCGATCGCATTTTCGTAAACCATCCGCGTCGGTCCCAAAACCCCAACACTACCCACTGGCATTGATCCCCGGCGGTAAGTCGAAGAAATCAGAGTACAGCCGCGAATTGGTTCTAACGAATTTTCTGAACCAATACGCACCGTTACCCGTTTCCCAGGCGAGTCCAAATCAGGCGATTCAAAAATCAAAGGCCAAAGCAGTTCCTGTTCTTGTTCGAGCAGTTGCACCAGGGTTTGAACTTGCTGCAACTGCGAAAACTCTGGCAAGCGCAGCGCTTCTGCCAAACCGCCGATCAGAATCCGCGTGTAGGTTGGATTGCTTTGACGGCTGCTCAATGCAGCCAGCATGGTTTCCATCCACTCCGCGTACAGTTCAAAGTCCCGGTCTAACTCGCTCCAGTCTACAGCGGAGAGTTCCGAGAGCGATCGTCCGCGTAACTTGCTGTTCAAAAAATTGGACAAAATCTGCAATTCGCGATCGACAATTTCAACATCAGGCCAATTACCTTCTGCGCCCTTCGGCAACTGTACTAACACCGAATGAGTTTCGTAGGCATCCGTCACCACGATCAGCATCACCTTACCCGCCTCTAGCTGCACCAGTTGCAAGTGTCGCAAGCAAGCCATATTGGTTTGCGGTATGGTAATCATGGCAATATAACCGCTGATCGTTGCCAGAATTTTAGCAGCGCCGCGGAGTGCCCCATCCATGCGACCATCCGACCAATTGAGTTGATCCAGTACCTGTTCCACCTTACGGGCCAGCGTATCAGACGGCTGAATCAACTGGTCTACATAAATTCTGTAGCCGGAGTCAGAGGGGACTCGTCCGGCAGAAGTGTGGGGCTGATATAGCAGTCCAGCTTTTTCAAGAGTCCCCATCGCATTGCGAATGGTAGCTGGGCTGACGCTGAGGTTGTATTCGTCAACCAAAGCTTTTGAGCCAACGGGTTCCGCTGTTGCTATGTAGTGGCGAACCGTTGCCCAAAGGATGTGTTGTTGCCGATCGGTGAGGTTAACGCGCACAAATAATATTTAAGCAGAGTAAGATTTTAGAGTTGAAAGCCATTGAAAAGCTTTGTCCGAAAAGGGCGATCGGACAGACTTATCTACTTAAACATAACAGATTTTAGGTTAAGGAAGAAGTCAGTTGTTACTGGTTATTGGTTATTGGTTATTGGTTATTGGTTATTGGTTATTGGTTATTGGTAAGTTCTAATGCCCCATGCCCCATGCCCTGGGAAGGCCCATGCCCCATGCCCCATGCCCCATGCCCTTTAAGTGTGTTCTTTCAGAATATTTTGTAGGTAACTAGCCACTGCATCTGGCTGTTCCACCATTGCCAAATGGCCGCAATCGGGAAGCTGAAGCACATTTTCGCCACAACCTTGGAACATCCAGTGAAAGCTAGCCAAATGCAGCACGTATTTTGGTTCCATAATTTTGTCTTTAGTGCCGGCAATAAAATACACGGGCTGCTTGAGTCGGGAAACTATTTGTGGCAACAGGTGAATCTCGGCTTCTGTGGTGGAGTCCAACAAAGCCCCCAAAGCTGCATCTGGATGGGCTGCCACGAAATCTCTCAAGCGCTGCCGTCCCCACGATCGCCCGATCGAGCGATCGACAGAATCGCGGGCAAACACCAAATCTGCTAGTGGCAAATGAGGCAGCCAGCGGGGACGCATTTTTACTAGCTGTGTGCCGACGGCTCGAAATCGCTCGAATTCTTCCTTTAGATAGATGCCGCCGCCTGCATTAATACAGAGAACACCTTTAATACGATCGCACAATTGGCTGGCTCCCCAAAGAGCGATCGTACCGCCGAGAGAGTGTCCCACCAGCCAAGCACTAGAAATATCCAGTTTTTTGAGTAAAATTTCCAAATCGCGAGCGTAGGCTGCGGGAGTGTAGGAACTTAGCGATTCTCCTCGCTCGCGACTATCATCGCCGTCGGATTGAGAATCGCCAAACCCTCGCAAATCGTAAGTCAGGCACTGATAGCTGGGTGCCAAGCGATCGGTCAGAGGTTGCCAGTAGCGGCGGCTTAACAGCCAGCCGTGGACAAATACCAGAACCGGGGAAGTTGGAGTGGGAGCCGTCAAATCGCAAGCGTGCCGAACCCCTAGGATGTCGATGGTTGCCATAATTTTATCCTATCGCGAAATCAAGACAGAGGGATCGGCAGTTACACTCCGGGCGATCGGCTCAGTTTAACTTTCTCTCGATGAATATCAGGTTTTGAGCAAAAACCCAGTTTCTGAACGCAAGAGAAATGGAAGTCGGAAGTAGAAATCACAAAGAAGTAATAAAATCAAGGGTTTCAGGAATTAAGAACGTCCTTAAGCTCGATCTGATAGCTCCGAAACGTTGTTGTGATAAACCGGCTTTCACCAGCGTCAGGCGCTATTCCTAAAACCGCTCGCCCAACAATCTTTGTCGCACCCCCTCAGCGATTTTCTGCCCCAGATACTCAGGAATCAAACTTTCATTGGGGCCCAACAAGTAGAGAATCAAGCGAGTTCGCCCCCGCCAAACCAATAAATTTGCATTCACCACCAACAAATCCTCTTGCCAGATGGCATACATAACCTTGTAAAAAAGTCCAGGCTGGTTGTCTGCTTCAATCAGCAAAGCCGGCAAGTGGAAAACCGGATCGACGTAAAATTCAGTAGCCACATCCTCCAAACCCGCATCTAAATTAAATTCCACAGCCAACATCTCTTCCACCTCAAAATGCCCCGCCAAGGCCTCTCGAACCGCCCTACAGACGTTTTCGGCTGTTTTATCTGCCAGTACCTTGCCACCGCGAGATACCACCAATTTGATAAATACCAGCATCGGCGGGTAAATTTGACCGTAGAGACTGAGACTGTGAATCGTCAGCCCGTAGGCAGCCAGCACACCGAAAATGTCGCTCAGTAGGAAAGACTGGTTCCGGTAAGCAAAATGCAGGGCACTTTTGTTACCTTCGGCTCTTATTTCGATGACGGCTTGCCGAGTTTTGTAAAGTTGGTAAGCTAATTTGAGGTTTTGCAGTTGGATTTCGCTGCTGACAAATTGCTCGTAAAACTGTGGAAACGCTCGGTTAAAGCGCTTGAGAAGTTCTAGTGTAGATGGTTTTAAACCCGAAGCCATAATTGAGGGGAAGGTGCGGGAGATATACTAGGTATTGACTGATACATTTACGCGACACTTGCCCGGCTATTACCGGACAAAGTAACGAGAGCACTATCACCCTCATAGGAGATAGAGGCGGTATCCCGCAAAGCTTTCAGTAATATACCAAAAGCGCCATTGTAATCTCGTGGGATTGAACAGCCACATTCAGGACAAGTAAACACTTTAGAACCACCTAGCTTTTGATGTACGTGACCGCAATGGGTACAAGTTTTAGACGTGTATTCTTCAGTGACATCAATCACATTGACATTTCTAACATTTGCCTGATGTTTGATGGTTTGTTTGAATCTGTAATGCGCCCATGTCAACATGGCTCTAGCAGTTTTTGAACGAATCTTTCTTCGTGCTTTGGCGACCATTTGGGAAGACTCAAAAGTCGGAAGAAATATGACTCTATAGTTGCTAGTTAAATAGCAAGCGGTTTGTTTCTGGCATTCGTCTACTAAATTACGAATGCGTATTCTCATACGGTGAGCCGCTTGTCTCATTCGTTTTCGGCGCTGTTTCGTAGCTTGAGACATTCGGCTCATTAGGTTATCTAGGTGTTGACAGAGACGAGCTATTCGCCCCATGTCACCACCTCCAAACTCAAGGAATTTATTGCCATCAAACCCGGTCATAAATGTTCTTACGCCGGGATCTAATGCAATAATTCCTGTTGCGTCCGTAGGCTCTGCGGTAACTGACAGAGGAAACACTGCAAACCAACGACCCTTGCAGTATACCAACTGAGTACCTCGATCGCACTCAGGAATTATCTCAGAAGTATGATAGGTTAATCCTTTGGTTAAGGAAGGATACCAAGTGCCTTTTTTGAAGTTTGAATCGTTAAACTTTATGGTTTGAGAGTAATCTCTGATGCTACGGAACTTGGCGTCTGAACTTGCCTTAAATGCTCGGTGAGCATCAAAAATAGCATTCTGTCTGATATGACAAGGCGTTTCTTTTACCCATTCTGGTAAATCGCCTCGCATAACTTCGTTACGCAACTGCAACTTACTTAAGGGCTTTTTGCGCTGCATTGCTATTGCTTGGTTGAAACAATAACGACAGGCTGCTAGCCATTTACGCCAGACTTTATTTAATTCCTGACTGGGATAAATCCTGAGCTTGTGAGATTTGAGTTTTATACTGTCGCCGTCCGTACAATCTACTACTCGATCGGTGGAGGACTGCAAGCACGTCTTCAAGCATTTTTTGTTCTGGACTAAGGTTTGTTTTACCCGGTACCAGGAGTTTACACCAGTTTTGCTCGCTGTTCCATTGGCATTGGTCAAAGCCTCTTCTTGCCAATCGGTTTTTGTGGGCAACGACAACCATTCGGACATCTCATGAGAAAATTCGTTCCAATAGGGGAAGAAGCTTTTGGATTTTTCACTGGCTTTGTTCCCAACATCGGAGATTTCTTTCGTTGACTCCAAGGATGAATGATGGTGAGAGTGGGACGTACTTGACAATAGTTTTTTCCTCAACTCTTGTTTGATTGTATCAGATTGTCCCGTAATGTCCGGCAAATTTGTTATTTAGTTAGTCCTCCCATGCCTTATGGCAATGGGATTTTCGATTTGACGATTCGACTTAAATTTCGCCCGTCTCCTCACTAAAAACAAAAATCAAATCTGTCTGGGAATATCTAACTAGAATGTCACGGTTGTGCCATTCCATTAGCATTTTCCACCAAGTATATGAGTTCCGACGCGATCGGCGGTACTCAAAAGAAGCAATTCCTAAAATGCCTCTGTCCTGGTTGGGCAACAAATTTTACCTTAACACTGGGTTGTCCTGGCACAGGCTAGGAGAACAGTTCTACCAAACTTGACGAGAAGCAAAAAAGCACAGAGTCAATGTTGGACGACAAATCCCTGTTTTCGGCGTAAGATGAGTGTACCGTAAACTGTTCCTCAAGAGGCTACCCGCAGTTCATCCCACGCCGATCGGAGTGGGTTTATCTATCGGGCTCTCTTTCACGTCGTCCAACTTCTACTACCTTAACCGCGCCTGCATGGGTTTTTGGAAAAACTTATTTAGTAGTTCTGAGTCTGCCTCTGTACCCCAAACAGCGGAATTTGAGGAAGATGTGGCTCTTGGGTTAGGCGATCCGCTTTCCCCAATGTTTCGCAAACCCGCCAGCGGCAACGCTCGCATCTTTTTTAGTTGCGATCGGGACATTGACCTCTACGAACTCGAAGAACTTTGTAATGCAGTGGGTTGGTCCCGCCGTCCCCTGCGTAAAGTCAAAAAAGCTATTGTGCACAGCTTCCTAGTCGTCTCTATGTGGGAGATACGGGGCAGCCAGCGACGGCTGGTCGGTTTCGCCAGAGCGACTTCAGACCATGCTTTTAATGCCACGCTTTGGGATGTGGTAGTTCATCCTGATTACCAGGGTAAAGGCATGGGCAAGGCACTGATGAAATACATCATTAAAAAACTCCGCAGTGAAGACATCAGCAACATTACCTTATTTGCTGACCCTCAGGTGGTGGATTTTTACCGAAATTTGGGCTTTATGTCCGATCCAGAGGGCATTAAAGGTATGTTTTGGTATCCAGATTAGCTCGTCCGGTGGAGGTCAGCATTGATTTGTTGAATAAATCCAATATTCAAGCTGTCAAACACCTCACAAGCCTGTGGGCTGCGGTCAGTTACGCTTTTATGTATCCCCGCAGCTTGTCAAGCCCCACAACCTTAAAAAAACTTCGACGTAGCTGCATCGAAAGCTAAAATTAAAAAAAAGCTTGACAAGCAGGTGGTTTTCTGCGTTAATGGTTAAGAGATAGCCAATACACCGGGATGTAGCGCAGCTTGGTAGCGCGCCTGCTTTGGGAGCAGGATGTCGCAGGTTCAAATCCTGTCATCCCGATCGCACAATTTTAAATAATAGATTCAAGCACAAACTGCGGCTGAGGTTTACATTTGTTGAAAATGCCAACCGATTGAGGTAGTTTTTGCCGATCGTGTCAAGGAGCCAGTCTTTGCGTTAATGTGTTTCAGGATCGCTCGGGAGTGGAAAAACATGAAATCATTAGTTCGTTTAGGCGCAATATTGGGGATTGTGGGCTGCACTCTGCTCGGCCCCTCGCCCATTGCCAAGATGTCTGCACTCGCATTGCCAGTGCCACAAGTTGTAGAAAAGTTAAGCCCGGTGCCGGTATTTACGATTACAGACGGTCAGAATGCGTTCTTCATCACTACTGTTCCCAAGCAAGGTCAGGGTCAAACTGGTAATGCTTCGGTAGCCAGAATTTTCATCAGCCAGAAAGATGCTCAAGCTTTTGTCGATCAACTGAAAACGGGAAATCCTCAGTTGGCGGCTTCGGCGCGCGTGACACCGGTGTCACTGGGGGAAATTTATCGGCTGGCTCAAGAAAATAAAGGCAAGCCGGATCAGGTGCTGTTTGCTTTTATTCCAGCAGCGCAGCAGGTACAGTCGGCGAAAACTATTCTTCAGCAGACTGGGCAACAAGTTAACGAGTTAAACGGTGTACCTCTGTTTTTGGCGAGAGGTGGCCCGGAAAATGGTTATCTGACGATTCAACGGGGCGGTAAAGAAGAGCTTCCTCTGTTTTTTAATAAGGAGGACTTGCAGGAAATGGTCGAACGTTTTAAGCAGCAGCAGCCGAACGTGACTGCCACAATCAAGATTGAGGTGGCGAACTTGGAGAGGATTTTGGAGGCTTTGGGTACTGAAAATGACCCGTCTTTGAGCCAAATGATTTTAATTCCGTCGCGGGAATCATTAGAATATCTGCGATCGCGCCAACCGGCTGGTGCTGGCAACCAAAATCCACAGGCGGCTCCATCTCCAGCCCCAGCTCGACCGGCTGCATCTCCAGCTCCAGCTCGACCGGCTGCATCTCCAGCTCCAGCTCGACCGGCTCGCTAATAGTCAGTAGTCAGTAGTCATTGGTCATTAGTTAGCAGTCATTAGTCATTAGTCATTGGTCATTGGTCATTAGTCATCTTGCCCGCTCGCGAAGCCGAAGGGTACTCATTGGTCATTAGTCATTAGTTACAGACAAGATTTACTCAAAAATTGGTTTCATGTGCTACTTATAGTAGCGGTAAGGTGCGCTGTGGATGGAACCCTACATAATTAGGTTTTGCGTTCGGGACTAAGTTGGTAGGTTGGATTGTTGCATTTCTCGACTCAACCTACTATTTATCAATTCTCAATTACCAATTACCAATTACCAATTACCAATTACCAATTACCAATTACCAATTACCAATTACCAATTACCAATTACCAATTACCAATTACCAATTACC
>NZ_JAEQCX010000180.1:0-10106 GCF_020738035.1 Microcoleus sp. PH2017_28_MFU_U_A | reverse complement strand
CTTGGAAGCGGACGCGACCTGTTTGATTCGGGTAAATCGATTCATCGACGACTGCTTCTTCGTTGAAATAGTTAAAGTTGGTGTTGACGTAATTTTTGAGTAACATATTGTTGGCTGTGCTGTATCCTTGAGTGGAGAAGATAGAGCCGAAAGCTTTTACTACGTTGAACATAATATTTACTCCTGTTTTGTTACAATATATGGATGTGTAATTGTCGGTTTCTGCTATTTGAGAGGCTGCATTTCCTGGTTGTTAATGCTCTGATTTAGTCTGCGGGAACGAGGGAAACTAACAGAGTGATGCCTTGGAAGCGGACGCGACCTGTTTGATTCGGGTAAATCGATTCATCGACGACTGCTTCTTCGTTGAAATAGTTAAAGTTGGTGTTGACGTAATTTTTGATTAACAGATTGTTGGCTGTGCTGTATCCTTGAGTGGAGAAGATAGAGCCGAAAGCTTTTACTACGTTGAACATAATATTTACTCCTGTTGTGTTACAATAAATGGATGTGTAATTGTCGGTTTCTGCTATTTGAGAGGCTGCATTTCCTCGGTTGAGATTGATTGATTGTTCTGATATTTCATTGTTCTTGTCTTTCCTTCTTTTATCCGGATCGAAGCCCAAGAATTTTTGAAATTTAGAAGGGATTTGAGAAGCGGTTGCGGGAGTTTAAATTCGGTAATTCCGAGGTATTGAATTAACGATTTAGTGGTTGAGCCGTGGGTGGGATTTACCTCAAGGGTAGATGTGGTTATCTACACTAGGGATTGGCTGATTCCGCATTACTGCTGCTGTGAAGATGTTTTATTTTTGGGGTTGCTTTTTTGTGATTGGGCTGTGACTCGTTTGCTTGACACTTACTAATTTCCCAGGAATCGAATGTGTTTGGTGCGATCGCCCTGACACTTTTATCGTCTGGTACTGGCACAGGACACTCGTCAGCCTGCAAACAACGATTTATCAATAGTTTCAGCCTACTCATCTGACTGGTAGCTGTGCCAATTTAGGCAACTGGACTACCGCAGGCTGTGAATCCTGAGTTTACGCAAAGTCGATCGGGCAATCCGGAACATCCATACATATCTAGTGCGTGACCGACACCATCGCTAGTAAAATACCCGTTACAGGTTCGATGGTTCGGACTTCAGTCCGTTGTTGTCTGAGGTTCGATGGTTCGGACTTCAGTCCTTTCTTGTCTCATCAGGACTGAAGTCAGCCCCAGAAGCATAATCTGTATATATAGAGTGCGGAATAAGTACGAACAGCGAATCCTCTAAGTAGCGTACAAAACCATTTTTTAGCCTTAGCCCTGTAATCGCAATTATTGAACAAATCGAACTTAAAATTAATTCATAAATTCAGAATCTCAATTTCATAAAAGTCATAATTATCAAGAACCTGCTTGATACTGCATAATTGTTACCGGAAGTCTGAATAAAGTTTTACCTAACTGAGACAAACCGAACTTGAATTTCAGGGACTGCGGCAAATCTTGCACGGAAACTTCTACGAAGCCAAAGCGGGTATAAAATGATGCGAGCCGCTTTCCCAAACATTCTAAATATAGCGGTTCTGTAGCCTGTTGAATTAAATGTTTTGTCAGGTAAATGCCCAAACCGCGATCGCGCCAATCCTTCGCCACCACCAAACTACCCAACTCTTCCGCGCCCGTAAACTTCCGCAATTGTCCGCAAGCAGCCAATTTCCCCTCACATTCGATCACCCAGAATTGCTCCCAGCGCAACTGAGTCGGATCGAGTTTCGCACTCCAAACTAACATTCTAATTGATTTGATATCTCGCTCCGACGCTTGGCGGATTGTGCATCCAGATGGTAAGGAAACAGAACTTGCAATCATGAGTTATAGCTGGAAACTACAGCAGCGATTCGTTTGAAAATGCGAAAAACTTCGTAAAGTTCGTTGCCGGGATTCTGAATATCAAACAACTTAGATAAAGCATACTGCGGTGTATCTTGTTTAGTCACTTTAATGAATCGGAAACTGCTGCCATTAGTCAGCAGCCCAAACGTTGGTTGTTCTGAATTTGGGTCATTCAGCATATAAAATAGCAATTGAGGAAGTCCAGCTTCAACGGAATATTGGGATCGCTTGGCTTCGATCGCCACAACCCAAAAAGATTGCAGCAATAATAGGACATCTATGCTGCCCCTAACAATTATATCTTCATCTTCGACAATCAGTTCAACAGATTTTTCACATTCTATGTGAAAGGGAGTTAGGAAAAAATCTGCTACAAATAGCAAAGGAGCTAGTACCACCATTTTTACAGTATCTTCTAGGAAAGGGTATGAGGTACTATTGATATAGCCTGCTTTTACCTTGTCGAGCGATCGCTTTTCTGCGTCTGTTATTTCTGGCAAATCTTCAATCCACTCCCGGAAGAATTGCTCGTCTTCAGCAAGTTGGAAGTTAAATTTTGTTTTGACATCGCGCAGTGTCAGTGTTTTTGCTTGAATGCTTTGTGTCATAGTTTTCTGTAGCTCTTAGCTAGTTGTAACTTATTGTAGCATATCAATTGGCGATCGTCTCCAACAAAACCTCCGCACCAAACCGCACCGGATCGGTACAAGGCAATCGCGTTTCTGCTTGAATTCCTGCTATTGCTAACAGCGCTTCTGCGTGAGTTAAGTGATGAGTATTGAGAGCGATCGCGCTGACTTTTGCCCCAACAAAAGCACCCGCAGCAGCGGCCACCATTTCGTACAATTCAACCACTTTCAACAAACTAGGAATCGATACGTGCGGGTGATTGCGAATGTGAATTTGTCCGGCTCGGTGCGCTAAAATTAAGTGAGTTGGCTGCGCGCCCCGCAACAGCGGCAGAGTCGCCGTCGAACCCGGATGCAATAGCGAACCTTGCCCTTCTACGTGCAGAATATCGCAGTCAGAACCTAATTTCAATACCATTTGTTCGACAGCACCGGCGGCGAAATCAACTCGAACTGCATCCAATGCAAGGCCTTCATTTCCGATCATTAAACCCGTTTGTCCGGTTGCTAAAAATTTGGAACGCCAACCCCGCTGCAAACAAGTGCGATTGAGTTCCAAACTGGTTGACATTTTGCCAACGCTCATATCTGTACCGACAGTTAACACGCGGCGACAGCTTAATTTAGCAGCGGCGGCAGAGGCGATCGCCCCAACAGACTTCGGTTCCTGACGCACGTCCCAAATCCATTGATTTTCGGTTAACGGAACCGTTATCAAAGGTGCAAGTTTCGCGTGCAAACCGTTGACAATCGACAAACCTGCTGCTACCGCTTGATTAATTTCTGGCAGCCATTCCGGGGGCAAAACACCGCCGGATGGAGCGATACCAATTAGCAGAATGTCCGGCGCCAATTGCAGTGCTTCTGCAACGGAAGCAACTATCGGTACTTGTTGAGGAATGCCAGCTAATTCAGATAAAGATTGTCCCGGACATTGGCGGTCAATTACTGCTACAATTGGTGCTTCGCTGTAGCGCAAAAAAGCTAAGCCTGTTTTGCCGGAAGTACCGAGAATTCCCTCGTGCAGCAAGATAGCAACTTTGCCATTTTTGATAGGATAGTTTTTAGTCATTGGTTCACTTTTAAGCTGAAAAATTGTAGATTGTAGATTAAATCTACAATCTACAATCTATAATCTACAATTGATTGTTCGCTGTGATTTGCGATTACTGGTTTAAAGCATTCGGATCTTCTCCCAATTCTCGCAATCTGGCTTCTAGTCGCGAGGCTCGTTGGCGTTCCTGTTCCGCTTGCTGTTGAGCAACTTCTACTTGCTGTTGAGCAGCTTCGACTTGCTGTTGAGCAGCTTCGACTTGCTGTTGAGCAGCTTCTTCAGGTAACAGAATTAGATTGCCAGATTCGTCGTAAAAACGCACCCAAGTTGCTGTTTCTCGATCGACAATTCCGTCCCAAGTCCCCAACCAAAAGCCCAAACTTTGACTCCACAGCCAGCCCTGTTCGTTGGGGACTAACGGTTGATAGCGTTGATTATTATCTAAACGCCATCCCTGCAAAGAATTCGGATCGAAAGGATCGAAGACAAAATAATCTGGCGTTCTGAAAACCTGCTCGTAAATATCCTTTTTTTTGCCTATATCCTCATTAGCCGTTGATGGTGAAAGCAGTTCCACAATGATATCCGGGTAACGTCCGTTTTCATCCCAAACTACCCAGCCTTGTCGGGAAGTATTGCCGTCAACACCCAACACAGCGAAAAAATCTGGGCCTCGATAATCCCGATTGCGAACCTGTTGGGCACTGAAGTAGATAAACATATTGCCACCGACAAAAAAATCGTTCCGGTTAGCTAAACCTTGTTCTGCCGAACGGATTAAAACGGTCATTGCTATGCGGTGGCGGTTGCTTTCCATTTCTGCACCATCATCAAAGATTAAATCAGTGGGCGGCTTGTGTTCTTCAAAAAAAAGCTTGGCTTCTCTATCAATTCCCTGTCCTATTGATTCTACTGGCATCATAGTATCTCCAGATTTGTTTTGATCGAAATTCATGGTTTTAAAACGCTCGTCTTTAGGTGGAATATTTTTAGGGTTGGCTGTAAATCCCCATCCTGAAAACCTCGTGCTTCCTCTATCAACTGTCAACTGTAAGTAAGGTGCGTCGCTCATCAATGGTCGATTTTTATTTGTGATGGTTGGTGGCGACGCACGCTACAACTGTCAACTGTCAACTGTCAACTGTCAACTGTTTAACGATATTTCTATTCTACAAGGTCAATTCGCTGCACTCCCAATCCCGATCGCCCATTTGGCAGCAAACACCCATTTTCAACGACTGCGCCGCTGAAAGGATCGTCTAGTAAATTCAAGTGACTGTCCAAATCCAAGTAATCAGCGAGGGGAGAAAGTTGTGCTGCTGCGGTATTTGCGATCGCACTATCGGAATAGCAGCCGAACATCACTTGCAGATTGCAGGCTTTTGCGGTGTGAATCATCCGCATTGCTTCGCTCAATCCGCCGGATTTCATCATTTTGATATTGATGCCGTGGACGCACTGTGCTAACTTGGGTATATCAGAACTATTAAAGCAACTTTCATCAGCAAAAATTGGCAAGGGCGATTGACGGTAAAGTTCCGAGAATTCAGCCATATCCGCGACTGGTGATAGCGGTTGTTCGACATAATTTATGTTATATTTTTCCAGCCAGCGACACATTTCTACTGCTTCTTTTAAACTCCAACCGCCGTTAGCATCTACACTGATTTGAATGTTAGCCGGCGCTTCGTCTAATACTGCGATCGACATAGCTTTGTCGGCTTCAATTCCTGCGGGATTTCCCAACTTGATTTTGACAGCGCGGTATTTGATGCTGGCGGGATTTGTCCCATCTTTGCCAAACCAATCGCGCACTCTGTCTCTCGCACTCCTCGGCGAATTTATGCCGATGGTGACTGATGTGGGGACAATGCGCGATCGATCTAATCCCCACATTTTCCACAGCGGGAAGCCTGCTTTTTTGCCCAGCCAGTCGTGCATTGCCATGTCGATGCCGGCGCGGGCGGCGGAGGGTAACTCGATTTCTGTGAAGATTTGTTCGACTTTTTGGCGATCGCACGGAGTAAACTTTTCTAGTAGCGGTGCAACTTCCTGCAATGCTGCTAGCAGACTCTCGGTAGTTTGGGGCTTAGAACCTGTGGAAAAGGGCGATGCTTCTCCCCAACCTTCGATACCTTCGTGTGTTAATTTTACCCACAAATTGGTACTTTGGGCTGTTGTACCGCGGCTGATGGTAAGTGCAAACCGCTTGCGGACAGTGAAGGTTTGAATTTGAACGCGCATTTTCAGTTATTAGTATTTTTTTATACAGAACAATCAGCAGAGACGGATAGCGCGGATGTTTGCATTTTTTATTTTTTACTTTATAGTTTTATTTTGCTTGTTCTAGTTTACCAAAAAGTCGATGAAATTCATTATTTCTGTTTCGCCAAAGAGAGTTGCCTTCTCTCTTAGCATTTGGGTGCTCTTCTTTGCTGTTGCTGGTTTCACCGTACAAGTTCTGCGCTACGGTTTTAACTATCGCGAACGCTGGATTCATTTGTTTAATTTAGACAGAGAAATAAATTATCCCTCGTGGTACTCGTCATTTACTTTACTGTTTTGCGGGATTTTGCTAGGTATTATTGCTGCTGCCAAGCAGAAGCAGGGCGATCGATATTTTCGGCATTGGAAGGCACTAGGGTTCATCTTTGTATTATTCTCTTTAGATGAAATCTTGAGCCTGCATGAAATATTAATTATTAACGACTTGCGAGAGTCACTGAATTTAGGGGGATTTTTTTACTTCATTTGGGTAATTCCGGGGGCGATTTTTGTTGCAGTTACTGGGCTGACTTATCTCAAGTTTCTCTGGCACTTACCCCGAAAAACCAGGGATTTATTTCTACTCGCAGGCAGTATATATGTAGGTGGAGCGCTTGGCATGGAAATGGTTTGCGGTTATTATGCAGATGCGGTAGGTCAGCGAACTTTGATCTACGGTTTGCTGGCTTCGGTTGAGGAAATTTTGGAAATGGTGGGAACGATCGTATTTATCTACGCTTTGTTGTCTTACATTGGTTCCCATCTTGAAAATATTGATTTGCAGTTTAAGATAGTGGAGAATCAAGATAGGTAAAGCTGGCCGTAGACCCAAGTTATTATGGCGGTTGAAATCGGAGACATTATGACTATCTACTTTTACAGCACTCGCAGCGAATACGGTAGTTTCTCTAACTTTTCCCGTCACGGATTCAAGTTAGACGGAGAATACTGGCCGACTACCGAACATTATTTTCAAGCACAAAAGTTTCCCCAAACGGAACACTGCGAGCAAATTCGCCAAGCAAAAACGCCGAAAGATGCAGCAACAATGGGGCGCGAACGCTCTCGTCCCCTGCGCCAAGATTGGGAACAAGTCAAAGATGATATCATGCGAAAATGCGTATTACGCAAATTTGAAACTCATGCCGATATCCGCGAAATTTTACTCGCTACCGGGGATGAAGAAATAGTCGAAAACGCACCTGGAGATTACTATTGGGGTTGTGGGAAAGATGGCAGTGGCAAAAATATGTTGGGACAGATTTTAATGGAAGTGCGAGAAATTTTGCGATAGTGTATCTGGGTTTGACAAATATATCTGTAGGGGCGAAGCATGACCGCAGTCAATATGAGATTAGAACTAATAACTTATATACGGTCATGCTTCGCCCTCTTCCAAAACCAGATGCACCCTTTTGCGAAAAGGCACGTAGCGAGTAAAACATAACCTACAAGTTTGTAGTCAGGACTTCAGTCCTTTCTTTCTAAATTCAAGAGGGAGGACTAAAGTCCTTACTACGAACCTATGATAAAGCAGGACTTATTTAATCCTAAGTCCTGCAATGCTGCTAAGCGAGCATTTCCTCAATTTTATTAAACAAGGTAACTCAAACATCCGCCTGACCACCTGTCAAATTGTGTGCCAATCTCCTCAGGCTGTTCTAGTAGAGGGTTTAGCCTCTCCTCAGAGACTGCAAAGCAGGGGAAACGGTAAAAACCCTGCACCACTTTTTGGTTTTGACAACTACTGTCAACCAGAATTAACTTTTATCGTGGTAAGTACAGCATTTTTCGCCAGTCGCCTCCCGGACACCGTTCTCCTTAGGTTGGCGATTCACAGGTAAAACAACAAAACTCCTGTTCTGGTTAAGGTTGATTTTTTATTTATGCTGTATGTTTCTATTCTCTGCGATTTCTCTAAATTGTGACCTGTTGTACAGAATTCTTTACACTTTTTCGATCTAAAAGATGCTGTTTTTGTTTTGATTAAGAGATCGATCGCACTTTTGGAATCCTCTCTCAGACTTAGGTTCGGGGATCGCAGCTTAAGTGAGTTTTCAGCGAATTATAAGATTGCGGACTGTTAAGATTTTTGAGTTATTTGGCTGCATTCGCGCCCAACTGCCGCCGTTGCTGTTGAATTCGGTTGAATTCTTTTTGTTCTTCGCACAGCAACGTATTGTCGATCGGCGATCGCATATCCCACTGCAACTCTGAGAGTAACAGCAAACATCCCGCCATAATTATCCCTGTGGTTAGATATTGCCAAGGGGCAACGAATGTTAATAGAGGTATGCTAAATAAATGAGTTAGCCCGATGAGGATAAAAGTGCGCGATCGCAAACCAAGTCCAGTACAAAAATAGCCGATCGCGCTCAACCCCAACCACAAATCGCACAGATGCAGCAACCAAAATCCCCAACCCGCAAAAATACTGCAATCCGTCAAAATCAAACCAGAAATCATCAAAATCGCCCAAGAGTAAAGAATCCAGCTAACCCGCTCAACCTTTACCCAAAACAAAGTCAAAACAGCCATGATCGCAGTGCCAATTAGAGTCACTGTTGACCACAAAATCGCCTGAAAGCTCCAACTAAGCGGGACAAACTGAGCCGTGAAAAAAATCCCCGCCGTCACCAAAGCCCAAAGCAGAAAAGTTTGGTCAATGCGGGTATAAAATCCTGAGAAAAGAGTAATATCTCCGACTTGCCAGCGGAGGCGCAAGAGGCCTGCGAGGTCTTGTACGTCGAGATGTTCTTGTTTGGAGCGGATTAGAGGTTCACAGGGGTTGAAGAAGGTCATTCCGTATAGTTTAAAATATCAAGTTTTGCGTATTGTAACAAAACTTCAAGAAGATTTTGCCGATTTTTATATACTTTTTTCTCATTCTCCGGCTCTGCCTGGGGAGGTAGATCCGGAAGCTCTGCCTCCCGCGAATCAGAGACAAGCTAGGCAGAGTCTCTGGATATTGGTTCCCAGACAGAGCCTGGGAAGCAGGGACGGGCAAGATGCCCATCCCACAGGAGTTCGATCGATTTTGTTGGTCGATTCCCGATATACGTCAAAATAGACGTACAATATAAAAAGTAAGTGCGATTCGTTTAGTCGAAACTGAGTAGCAATACTTAGGGGATGGCTAGGGTGACTACATAGTCATCATAACTGGATACACATCTGGGTGCGGTTCATCCCAAGTCCCAGTCCGCAAGTGCAGCGGTAAAAGCATATCCCCTACCTTGTTAAGTAGCAACTAGCAGCGTAAAGCGGGGATAAAAGGCAGACTACTGGTAGCCGAAACTGGTAACTGTTGAGCAAGAGTTCATGTATAGCGAAAGCAAAGATGTGTCTGAACCATCGATAGTATAGATGGTCTAACGGCTGAATCAAGAATAAACCCGTTGAGAAACACGGTAAAGACTGATTAAGACCAAGCCAAAATGGCAAGGCTAGGGCATAGGCGATTTTGCACTCGACCTATAAGCACCGCCCATAAACCCGGTGGATAGCATCACACTAAAAACTCAATCAATGTATATCTGGAACGAAGTAACTCTCGTATATTTCTGGAATCAGGTCGATTATCGGTAAGTAGCTAACGAATGATATACGAGAGAGGGATTGTATCAGAAGCCAATGCCCTGTTGTAATGACAGGGATATGCTAACGGATACACGGTAACTTCAAGGATAGGAACAAGAATAGCAATGAACAAGTCTAAAACGCGGGATAACCCGACGGTGGAATGGAATCAAATCAATTGGCGGAAAGCCGAAAGATTGACATTCAAGTTGCAAAAACGTATCTATCGAGCAAGTGAGCGTGGCGATGTAAAAGCAGTGAGGAAGCTTCAAAAGACCTTGATTAATTCGTGGTCTAATAAGGTTCTAGCGATACGACGGGTCACACAAGACAATACTGGCGTGCGTACAGCAGGTGTGGATGGTATTAAATCACTAACCCCGAAGCAACGCTTTGAGCTAGTAGGTCAACTCAAAACAACTGGTAAATCACAACCGACACGTCGGGTAATGATACCAAAACCAGGCACTAATGAGTCTAGACCATTAGGTATACCCACAATGTACGACCGCGCCTTACAAGCAGTTGTGAAAGCAGCACTTGAACCAGAATGGGAGGCTCTCTTTGAGCCAAACTCATATGGTTTTAGACCCGGTGTGCGATTCGTTGGGTAGAAACTAACCCTGAAATGGGTAGAGGATTACCCGCAAGCTACACAAGAATCTTCTCCCAAAAGAAGAGGCTTCGGCAAGACA
>NZ_JAEQCX010000041.1:0-75090 GCF_020738035.1 Microcoleus sp. PH2017_28_MFU_U_A | reverse complement strand
TTTATTCCTGTAGTTTTAGGACTGTGGACTAAAATTACTAACGTAGATGTCTAACATTGACTACTTTTGGGTAGCTTTGTCCAGGTTTTTACGAGCGGTCAATATTCATTGTCACCGGATCTACATCTGCCAGTATCGGTGTTGCTCCGGCGTGGACGATCGCATTAACTGTAGCGCAAAAAGTCATCGGAGTAGTAATGACTTAATCCCCGGGTTTTACCGAAGCAGCGAGGATGCTCAAGTGCAGTGCCACCGTACAAGAGTTGACTGCGATCGCGTGTTCGGAATCCTTGTAAGCTTTGAAGCCATTTTGAAAAGTCATGACTTTCGGGCCTGTACCCAACCAACCTGTTTTCATGGTTGAGACCACTTCTTGAATTTCCGCATCTTCGATCGCCGGAGCGCCAAAAACCAAGAAACGGTCTTTTGAACGAATAGGATTGTTATTCATGTTGGTAGTTTTATTCAATTAAGTAAATAGAGCTGATGGAGTGAAACTCTACTACCCTGAAATTTTCGATGACCCTAAAAATTGTGATTTTATTTGATTTGAGATGCTGTCAATTAATCCTGTTTCTTAACCCTGTGTATCTTTAACTTGTTTAGTCAAGAATTTTAGGGAATTCGTTGCCTAATAACACCTGTCATAGCACGAGATTAAATGACAGGCTGTTTTTCTGCAAGTCCCTAACTTTGATATGATTGCTCTATCCTAAGCCACATAATCTGCTATGTCCACCCATTTATATTTTGACAGTTGACAGTTGACAGTTGACAGTTTGAGAGCGACCTCTACCCTTAAGTCCGAGGATTGGAGTAATGAATAGTCTGATTTTCATTTCTCCCTCAAAGGCTTGGGGCTTTCAACCAATTCTTTCTGGTAAAAGGTCTTGCCTGCATTTTTTTGCGAAATATTCCTTAACGAATAAACAGTTATACGGAGAGTATATTCATTTTTTTAGTAAACTATCGAACATCGATTCCGAGACTTCTTTGAGAGTCAAGTTCTACAGTTTTAAATTTGAGATTTGAGAATTGGGAATGACTGATTCTCGTCATGTTGGGAGTTTGCCAGCAGTTACATTGTTTTACAGTCGGGTTAAAAATCAGGCAAGTTTTGCACAAATCTAGTGTGACTGCGCTGTAATTTATGTAGCTTTAGAAAAATTGTGCGATCGCACAAATCAACCGCTGCTCACAAAATCCCCTACAATCTAGGCAGGCGAATCTTGTTTAAAATGTCTTGCAGCCGTTCTGAAGCGCCACCAAATTGTTCAGACAAAGCTACAAGTTTGCCGTAAGCTTCAACTAAGCGATCGCCCTCAACATTAACCTCTGGAGCAGGATAATTCTTCATCGCTTCCAGCAGCGTAATCTCGTTATCATTAGTTGCCGACAGCACCAAGGCCTCGCGCAAAGCTTCTCGATTTGCTTTCCCAGAAGGAGTGCGAATTACCTGACCCACTTCATCGAGAATTATTTCCCCAACTTTACTGTTGAGCGTCCGATCCAACAAGCTTTGACTAACTTTCACCGGTCTCATCAGACTGCGGCGAACCACTTCCGGGTCTTTTTTTGCCTTTCCCAGCAGCATTTCTAGCCCGGGTGACATTTTCCCAGTTTCTGCAAAAATTTCTAATTCGCTGACTGGTAAAGTCATTCGGATCGCACTGTATTTGAGGACTACCTTTTCGGCCGCCGCCGCCACACTGCTGTAAAGTACGATTCCCACACCTGCGGCTAAAAATAACGTCCACCGCCCTTTGCAAAATGACTTGCTCATAGTAAAATATTCCAACTTTTTTGTCTAATTAGACTTTGACACATTTGGCAATCACCCGCTCCTAGCAAAATACCCAACGCCAACTCTTCTATCAGTGAAGGCTGGCGCTGGGCTTAAATTTATTTAATATATTTAGGGTCTTTATGAAAGCTGACCCCAATTGAACGAGTTAGAAGCGGTTTATGATTAGGATCTTTAAATTTGCTGACCCCAATTGAACCCACCTACCTATAATGACAGGGATCGATCGCAAACCAGGGTTTCGTAATAATTTCTTTATAATTATAACTTTTCATTGCCTCAGGTATCTTGTTGTGTAGATTTGTAAAGCTTTGTTACTTGGACTTGGGCGATCGTGCTGCGGCGCGCTGCTCCAGGCGAAACAGGAACACCATCAGAGCCACGACTCCGACTTGGAGAGCAAAATTGGGTAAAGCAGAGCCAATTTCCCGGCCCGAGGCAATTTTGGCGAGGAAAACTACGCCGCCGATAAAGCCCGAAGCGCCACAAGCTACGTACACAAACTGTCGCAGAGGCCGGTAGGGAGTGGCCATTTCTGCGGTTAAACGCTCGTATTGTTGGCGGCTGAGGTTGCGGGGGTTTTTTGGGATGTAAGGGCGATCGTCAGAATTTGGGGCTGCCATAAATTTAGAGAATAGGTGAATTAGGATACTTGACAAAAAACTCGGTTGCAGGTATAATTATATGCTGCAAAATACTGCCCAAAAACCAAATTTTTGTGACTGGTGTGTCAGTCCAATGAATATTAGGTAGGGTACAACAAATATCTCACAAGTTCCGGAATAAATCATCGCTGAATCAACATCACAACTGTCTGCAAACAGCCGACAAAAACACCCAAAATCCCTCCTAAATTTACAATTCCCTGCAACTCACTTTTGACAATTCCCTGAATTGCTAGCTCCAACTCTTCGGGAGAAGTGCCTTTTACTCGATCGATAATTACCTGGTCGATATTCAAAATCGGGATAGCCTGAGCTACAATATTTTCTAAATCCCGCTCTAGATAGCGATCTAACACCAAAGCCAGTTCTTTGCTCACAATTTCTAGGGAAGCGCTCATCACCGCTGAAGTTTGCAATCGATTGAGAATCAACCGCGAAATATTTTCCCAGTCAATAGATTTGCTCAACCCGTCAAGTACCTCTGTACCCCGCTCTTGAACGTAGCTGCGAACACTGTCGCGCATAGTTTTTCGCAATTGTCTCACCGTCGAAACCGGTAAGTTTTGCATCGACAAATTTTGCAGCCATTCCTGAAGTCGCCCGCGAATTCCCAAGGAAACCGTTAACTCTGCTAACCGCTGATTTGTGACTTGTCTGTCATCCAGACAAAAAGTCCGCAGCCGAGTTAAAGTGTTACGCAAACCAAACAAATTGGCTACTACCCAATAAGTGCCGCTGGTTTTTTCTCGAAATCCTTCGTCGATGATCGAAATATTGCGATCGGTCAAAAAGTCAATCAAAGCCTGCCGCAGCACTTCTGGCGGTATTACTACCTGCAACAGCCAATCAGACAACTGACCAGCTTGAGAGTCAGTTAGCTGAATTTCCAGCAAAACTTGGTCAAAAATTTGATTTAGCTGAGCTTCTAAAAAATCTTCCCGGCGCGCCAAAACTTTGAGAATTCGCGGCACAGATTCCCCGAGCAAGTCTCGCAGAATGTTAGCAAGAATTTTAGCAGTTTTTTGCTCTGTGTCTGCCTTTACTTGATCCAGGGCCAACTGCAACAGCCAGAGAATTACTGACTGCATCCGCTCAGTTTGAAGGAGGCGGCGCGCCAAGTTTTGCAGTTCCTGCGGCGTCAGCAGCGAACCCATGATTGTGTCGGAAATTCGCTTAGCCAAGCGCTCTTGGTTGCGGGGAATCAAGCCGGGAGTGAAAGGCAACTGCCGCCCTTTGATGTAAATAGCTCGATAGGGGCGGAACAGCATTTTGATAGCTATATCGTTAGTGAAATAGCCAATAATTCCTCCCACTACAGGCGGGGCTAACAACAGCCAAAGTTCAGAGGGATTCATCAATTATTGGGAAATTGGGAATTGGGCATGGGGCATTGGTTATTAGTTATTAGTTATTAGTTATTAGTTATTGGTTATCGGAAAATGGAACAACAAGTAACAAGTAACAAGTAACAAGTAACAAATAACTAATAGCAACTGTCAACTGTCAACTGTCAACTGTCAACTGACTAACACCAATACTCCCATCATAGCTCCGGCAATGGGATAGTGGGTGGCGGTGGCAAATCCGGCTTGGCGGGCGATCGCGACTTGCTGCTCGCCGATCGGGAATTTTTCTAAACTAGGATTAATGTAGGCATATTCTTGAGTCATGCCAAATTGCTGAGCAATGGGAACCACGAGAGTATCTAGATAAAACTGCTGAAAGCTCCGCATCAGGGAATTGCTGGGGCGGTGGAGGTCGAGAATAGCAGCCTTTGCGCCCGGTTTGAGGACGCGGTGCAATTCCTGAAGACTGCGGGGGATATCCGTCACGTTACGCAAGCCGTAACCCATGGTGGCGCAGTCGAAGTAATTGTCGGCAAAAGGCAAGTCTAGGGCGTCAGCTTCTACCCAGGTAATGGGACTTGCAGGAGTGAGAAAAGGTCGATCGCGCTTACCTGCAACGGCCAATTGTTCAGCAGAAAAATCTACTCCAAATACCGAACCGGTAGGCCCTGCTTGTTTTGCCAGCAGCAAAGCTATATCGCCGCTGCCGCAGCACAAATCTAAACAAGTATTTCCGGGGCCCGCACAGCTCCATTGCACCGTCATTTGCTTCCAAATCCGGTGCTGCCCCAAGCTTAACCAGTCGTTCAATTGGTTGTAAACTGGTGCAATTCGATTAAATATAGTTTTAATTTCTTCTGCGTTATTAGTCATTTGTGATTAGTTATTAGTTATTGGTTATTTGTGATTAGTTATTAGTTATTTGTTATTTGTTTGTTACGAATGACTGTTGACTGTTGACTACTAACAACTGACCACTGCTTTCCTAACAACTGTCAACTGTCAACTGTCAACTGTCAACTAATTAATCACCCTGAAAACTCGTCAATACCAAAGCAACTTGTTGAGCGGCGAGGTGAACTGTTGTGAGTTCGTCGGGGCGCAGGGAACAAGGTTGCTTCCACTGAAGGGATATCAGGGCGATCGATCGACCTTTGTGAATCACCGGAACAGCCAAGTGAGCTTGAATGCCCGATTTTTGGTAGTGTGGCAGACTCGCTAGGGCTGCGTCGCTGGCAATATTCACAGCACCCTGAATAGCTTGAGAGGAAATCGCTTCTAGAACCAGAGGGTCATCTGCCAGCCAATTTTCCACAGTTTTACCGCTGGTGTGAGTGCCTTGAGCCGGCATTAAAGCAGTGCCTTCGACCAGTTGCAAAATGCAAATATCAGCCAAAAAATTATCGCTCACAGCAATAGCAATTGGGTCTAAAGTTGCTTCCAGACTCGGATAATCCACAGCGGTTTGCATGATGGTTGCTAACAGTTGTATTTGATTTTGGGCGCGATGCAATTCCTCAGTCCGCTGCTTGAGAACTTCATAAGTCTCGGCCGCCTTTTGCACCACCATTTTCAATTCGTTCGGGTCCCAAGGCTTGGTGATATACTTGTAAACCTGTCCGGAGTTAATCGCATCCACCAAGTCTTCAATATCCGTAAAACCAGTCAAGATAATTCTGACCGTATTCGGAAACTGCGGCACGGTTTTGCTGAGAAATTCCGTTCCCTTCATTTCTGGCATCCGCTGGTCGGAAATGATGACGGCGACCTCGCCCTCAATGGCGAGGACTTCCAAGGCGCGAATCCCGCTCTCAGCTTTGAGCACGTTAAAATCTCGTCGAAAAGTGCGGTAGAGTAAATCCAGATTGTCTGGTTCATCGTCTACTACCAGCATTTTGGGTTTTTTTGGTCGGTGTAGTGTCATGAGCTGGCGTTTAATTTGATCGAGCTCTGGAATGGCATTATCCATAACAATACGATAAACTCCCCTTTGTAAATTTAGGCGAGCAACTATTCTGTAACAATAGTCTCATAACTCCCTTACCATAAATCTATCGCTCTCCCGCGACACGAGCCTTGCTAGTATCCAATTACACATAACTCAACGCTGATTTTTGATTCAATTATGACTGATACACCGCAAGATTCTTCCCCTTCTAAACCTGCACCCTCCACTGATGCTGTGGATGTGGAAAAGTTAATTCGATCGCTCCGCCGCAAGGAAGGCACCTGGGTAGAGTGGGGACAAGCCTGCACGGCACTGTTGCAAGCGGGCTGCAACTCTCAGCAGATTTTTGAACAAACTGGTTTTGAGCCTATTCAACAAAATCAGGTCGGCGTTGCAGCACAAGTTTACACCAGCATGGTCAATGCTGGTGCTTCGGAGGAAGTTCGATCGCACTTTCTGCGGAAAGGTAGTGATATTTTATACGAGTTTCGGATTCTCTCGCAAGCAGAGCGAGCCGGAGCGGCAGCTTTGATGTTGGCCCACAATTTGGATGTTGATGATTCCCGCCAAGTTGCTAAGGCGATGAAGGAGTTTTCGCACTTCGGGAGTCTCCCGCAGGGGTTCACAGACACTCCTGGGGATGCTGTAGCTTACCAGTGTTGGCAGTTGGCGAGACAAAAAAGCGATTTGCAAGAGCGATCGCGCTTAATTGCTCGCGGTTTAAAATTAGCTAGCAGCCAAACTGCTAGGGCGCAAATCGAGCAATTGTTGGTGGATTTTACTGTAGTTCCGAGACGGGAAGCGCCTCGTTTACCAGTTTACAGGCTCGATACCGAGGAACAACTGCCTCGGATTGTCCCGGTTGTAGGCAAATTGCCGCTTTCTACGTCAGATTTGCTGGCAGTGCCTTTGCCGGAGGAAATCGAGCCGTTTCGCATGGTAAAGTTTTCCGGAGCTGGAGCTTGGGTGGCGATTCCCGGATGGCAGGTAATTTTGAACGCGGAAGATCCGGTGGCGGTTTTGGAAATGAGCGATCGACTGCCGGTGCCGCTGCAAGGTAAAGTTGAAGAAGTTTTGATTATTGCCGATCGCGCCCAAAGACAGTGGGATGCTGAGAGTTATTTCCTCGCCGATAACGGGGGGAATCTAGAATTGCAATGGTTTGAAACATCCCCGCAGTTGTCGATTTTGGGGCGAGTTGTTTTGGTGATGCGTCCGAAGAAGATTGTGGATGAAGATTATACCAAAGATGGATGGCAAATTGACGATTAGTCAGTTGGCAGTTGACAGTTGGCAGTTGACAGTTGACAGTTGACAGTTGACAGTTGACAGTTGACAGTTGACAGTTGACAGTCATTGGTAGGGTGTGTCGCGAGCGAAAATTCCTAAACAAAGATTGACAATCTCACCGCGACGCACCTTATATTATCTGCGATTCTGAATTTGGGCAGGAGTTGCACAACTGTTACATTAAATCAAAAAGGTACGTAGTTGCGCTTTAGCGCTCTTTCATAGATATACGCAAAGAGCGCTGAAGCGCAACTACGTACCTAAAGATTAAATCCCATAAAAGTACCTGTTGCGTTCAGAAGTGCTGGGAATGATATCAAGTGCGATCGCAATATTTCGGTGCTTGGTGCGTCGCTAGCTAATGACAAGTAAGAGTAAGAGGGCGGGCACGGGGGCACCGCCCCTACCAATGCCCAATGCCCAATGCCCAATGCCCGATGCCCCATGCCCCATGACTAATTTGCAGCAGGCGGTTTCGGTTCTTGAACTTTTGGAACTGAATGCTGTTTCTTAAATCGAATTATACCATAAGTCGCCGCCCCAATTACTAGGAAATAAGGACTGTAAGCCAACAGCCAAATGCTCAAAGAAAACAAACCTAAAGTTAATTCGCTCACAGAATGAGTTGCTTGTCCCCAAGTTTCCTGCACCCGCAAGCCGAGAGAAGGTTCCGGTTCTTGCTGGGCCGAGACTGCTGCTTCTAGAGTTAAACTAATAGTCGAATAGGCTACTTGATTCCGCAAACTTTTTAACTGAGCGTCGATGCGCTCGATCGACTCCCGAATCGTACTCAACTGCTGAGAAGCTTTGAGTACGTCGCCAACAGAGCCGGATCGCTCCATAATTTTTAACACAACTTCCTCGGATTTTCGCAGGTTGCGGAGCCTAGCCTCGCTGTCAACTAATTGATCGCTAACATCCTCAGCCGTCAGCCCTCGGTTTTCGACACTTCCGAGTTTTGTTAAAGCATTTAAAGTAGTTTCTAACTTTTCTTGAGGTACCCGAATCTGCATAGTTGCGGTTTGGCGCACGCTAGAATCCGGCGGCTTTTGGTTTTGGAAAGCCAAGATATCGCCTTGCTGTTTTTTCACAATCTCGGTGACAGATTTAGTGCTGTTGTCAATAGATTTGACAACTACACTGAGTTCGGCTTTTTTAATCAGTTGGGGAGCAGTTGCTGGAGTTTCTGCGGCTGGTTTTTTTGCGGTGTCAGCAGCAACTTTTGACGCTGCGCCTCCGGGTGTGCTTACAGGTGCGGGTTCGGATTGGGGAGCAGATGCGGCAATTTGCTTTTCGGCGCTGCGGGATGAAGCAAAGCCGTTTGTGGAGCCGCTGGGGGAGGAAGTTGCACAGCTTGGTAAAGCAATGGCTGAGGATAAAGTTAAGAATGCTACAACTGCAAAGCGAGTTGTGCTGTTGTTGGCTGGGTTTGGCTGGTGTGGTGGAAAATTGGTTTTGAGGTGAGTTTTCATTGGGGATTTTTCCTATAAAAAGGCTTGGGTATTGAATTTTATGCTGGTTTTAATTTAAGCTCGCATAGATAGGGTTTGTTGAGCCGATACCAAAATGGAAACGGTAGAGTTAAACAGTTGACAGTTGACAGTTGACAGTTGACAGCGAAGTGATAAGAGCGGAGATTTAAACTCCGTTCTTATCACAATCTGCCTTCATGCTGGGGCTTCAAACCCTTGCTATTCGGTGAATTTTTGGGGATTTTTAACCGCAGATAAACGCGGATAAACGCGGATGTAATTATGACTGATGAATTTGATACTGATTTTAGTCGATCGACTGCCGAGATCGATCGCCCGAACAGCACTTTCTCCGAGTTAGATCCCGCCGCGCTTTTGGCTGCCGCTTGCGGTAAAATTCGCGACAGCTTGCGTGCGGGCCAGCACGAGATGGCGGATTGGGCGGGCGGCCCCCTTGCGGTTTCGGCGGTTCCAGGGGCCGGGAAGTCTACAGGAATGGCTGCTGCGTCGGCAATTGCGATCGCCCGCAACCGACTTAACAACCGCCGTCAGTTAATTGTGGTGACGTTTACGCGATCGGCTGCTGCTAATATTAAAGCTAAAATTCGGGAAAGATTGGCACAATTGTCTTTATACCAAGGCGGTTTTGCCGTACACACTTTGCACGGTTTAGCTTTAAATATTGCGATGCGCCATCCCGATTTGTCGGGTTTAAATCTCGAAAATTCGACGTTAGTCACTCCAACTCAAAGTCACCGCTTAATTCGCACTTGTGTAGAACTTTGGATCGCGGAAAATCCGCGCAGATATCAAGTTTTGTTGGAAGGACAACAATTTGATGGAGAAGAAACGGAGAGATTGCGGCGACAATCGGTTTTGCGGACAGAGATTTTGCCGCAGTTAGCTAAAACTGTGATTCACGAGGCGAAATCTTCGGGTTTATCTCCCGAAGAGTTATTAAAAATGGGCGATATTAATTCTGGCGATGGTTATGAAATTTTAGCGGTAGCCGGCGGTTTATATCAAAAATATCAGGCTTTGTTGAGAAGCCGGGAATTCATCGATTATGACGAGATGATTTTAGCAGCTTTGCGGGTGTTGGACAATCCGGGCGCCAGGGCGATGGAACAAAAGCAAGTATTTGCCGTGTTTGAGGATGAAGCGCAAGACTCGACACCTTTACAGACTGAGCTTTTGAAAATATTAGCTCAAGATCCCGATCGTCCTAATTCACCTCCTAATTTTATCAGAGTTGGCGACCCAAATCAAGCAATTAATTCTACCTTTACTCCCGCCGATCCGATTTATTTTAACCAATTCTGTGACGAATGCGAAGTTGAAAACAAGTTGGCGACAATGGACGGTGCAGGCCGCAGTAGCCAGATCATTATTGATGCAGCTAACTTTATGTTGCAATGGGTAAACCGCTCAGAATTAGCGGGAACCGAACAGCCTTTTCGATCCCAAACTATCAAGCCAGTTCCCAGCGATGACCCGCAGCAAAATGCCAATCCTGCCCCCATAGGTCGAGGCTTAGAATTGCATACTCCCCGCGATATTTACCAGACAGTTGAGTTAATTGGAAAGCGGGTAATTGAGTTAGTAGAGGAATTTTTACCTGCGGATTTTGTCTGGGAAAGTCACGAGCAAAATATTCAATCGGGCAGTGAATCGAGGGATGAAGAAAATCGCCCTAAATTGCCAGTAGAAAATCTAAAATCAATGGCTGTTTTAGTGCGGGAAAACAAACAAGGCAAGTTTATCAAAGAAGTCCTAGAAAATCCGGAAAAACACGGATTGAGCTGCGATTTACGCAAATACGGGATTAAAATTGAGGATGTCGGGGAACGAGACAGACATTCTCAAGTACCTTGGGAAATATTAACATTGCTGCAATTTCTCGATCGCCCGCACTCACCAGACTACCTGAAAGCAGCCTTAAAGATTTTGAGCGATCGACAACTCATCCCCAAACAAGACTACAATGCCTTTGCCACCAGCCCCGAACAATTCCTCTACCCAGGCCCGCTAGACCCCCAGCAGTCAGATCCAGTCCGCAAATGCCGTTATTTTTGCTGCGGTTTGCTGCAAGCACGTTTAGAACTGCCGCCCTACCAAATCATCTCATTCTTAGCCTTAGCCCTGCAATACGACCAAACAGAATTAGCCACCGCCGACAAATTAGCAGAACGGGTAGCAATCCAAACAGCCGGTAACAATTCAATGAGCAATATTTTGGGAGTGCTGGGCGAAATTGTTAGTTCAGAAAGATTTGAGCCTGTAGATGCAGATGACAAAATAGAAGAACGCTACACCAGCAAAGGTCAACTAACAATTATTACCATGCACAAAGCTAAAGGATTAGATTGGGATTGTGTATTTTTACCATTTTTGCACGACCAAACAATCCCCGGAAGTTTGCGAGTTTTGCCACAAACTAGATTTTTAGGAGATTTCACTTTAGCTGAAGTAGCGAGAGCTCAAATTCGAGCAAGTTTGCACGAAAAACATCCTTTACCAAATCTGGGCGAAGCGTGGGAACAAGCAGGTTATTTGAAAACAGCAGAAGAGTTTCGATTGCTATATGTAGCAATGACGCGGGCCAAAAGTTTGCTGTGGATGGCCGCGGCGAAGAAAGGGCCTTTTACTTGGAACAAACCCGAGAATTTGCAAGAGCAAAAACCTTGTCCGGTAATGCCTGTTCTGAAACAGCAATTTCCGGGAAATGTGATGTTTTAAAATTTAGGATTAGTTACTAAAAAAATGAAAATTACACTTTGCATCATGGTTAAGAACGGGCAAGATGCCCGTTCCACTTTCGGCGCAAAAACGCAGTATGAGAAGAGTAACTTGAGCAAAAAAACTTACTTATCGGAACAAATTGAACCAGAAATATTGGTATAATACTAACAATCTCTATCCAAAACTTCTCTTTTCTTCCTCTGCGCCCTCTGCGCCCTCTGCGGTTAAAAAAAATCTAATTCACAAATGAAATAAAATTGCACTAAAACTCCCTATGACAAACCCAGAAATTCGCACAGCTAACCTCACAATTCCCAACGGAGATTTGCAAATCGCTGCTTACTTGGCCCAACCCGCCGCCGCAGGACAATTTCCCGCAGTTATCGTGATTCAAGAAATCTTTGGTGTTAACTCGCACATCCGCGAAGTTACAGAAAGAATAGCAAAGGAAGGATATGTGGCGATCGCCCCAGCCATCTACCAGCGCCAAGCCCCCGGCTTTGAAACCGGCTACACGCCCGAAGATATCAAAATCGGCAGACAATACAAAGAACAAACTACCGCATCCCAACTGCTGAGCGACATCCAAGCCGCCATCGATTACCTCAAAACCTTACCATCCGTCAAACAGCAAGGTTTTGGCTGTATCGGTTTCTGCTTTGGCGGACACGTCGCCTACCTCGCGGCGACTTTGCCCGAAATCAAGGCTACAGCGTCGTTCTACGGCGCTGGTATCGCCACTCTCACCCCCGGGGGCGGATCTCCCACGATCGATCGTACAGCGGACATCAAAGGCACTCTCTACGCCTTTTATGGCACTGAAGACGCCAGCATTCCCAAAGAACAAGTTGACCAAATTGTCGCAGAATTGCAAAAACACAGAATTCCTCACCGAATTTTCAGCTACAATGCCGATCATGGCTTCTTCTGCGACCATCGCGGCAGTTTCAACGCTACCGCAGCAGCCGAATCGTGGGTGCAAGTGAAGCAGCTATTTCAACACGAACTTCAACCAGCTTAGAGAGTGGAAGATGAGAGAGAGGGGAGAGGGGGATAGTGGGAGAGTGGGGGAACATCTTGCTTCTTGCTTCAACAACTGACAACTGTCAACTGACAACTGACAACTGTCAACTGACAACTAATTTACTGATAACTGACAACTAAACTGACATGAATTCCAAATCTACAGGTTCTCAAAGCGCAAAAGCATCTTTTTCAATGGATGATTTTGCTAAAGCCCTCGAACAGCACAATTATGAGTTCCAGAAGGGACAAGTAGTGCGCGGCAAAGTGTTCGAGTATGACTCAAATGGCGCGTATGTTGATATCGGCGGCAAGTCTTCGGCTTTTTTGCCGATCGAAGAGGCTGCTTTGAGAACGGTAACGGATTTGTCGGAAGTCGTTCCGCTAGACGAGGAACGGGAATTTTTAATTATCCGCGAACAAGATGCAGACGGCCAAGTTACTCTGTCTCTGAAACAGTTACAAATTCAGCAAGCTTGGGAAGATTTAGTTGCATTGCAGGAAACTGGTAAAGTGCTTCAGGTGCGGGTTTCTGGGGCGAATAAGGGCGGCGTGACGGTGGATGTTGAGGGAATGCGCGGTTTTATTCCCCGATCGCACTTAGCCCAACGCGATAACATAGAATCGCTGATTGGTCAATCTTTGACCGTGAATTTCTTGGAAGTCGATCGCGAACGAGAAAAACTCGTACTTTCCCAGCGGATGGCCACTCAATCTTCTGCCTTAAATCAGTTGCAAATCGGTCAATTAGTGGAAGGAACAGTCAGCAGCATCAAGCCTTTTGGCGTGTTTGTTGATTTGGAAGGAGTTAGCGGTTTGCTGCACATCAAGCAAGTCAGCCAAAAATATATTGAGAACCTCGGACAAGTTTTCACCCCCGGCCAACCCCTGAAAGCCGTGGTAGTTGACCTCGATCAAAGTCGCGGTCGAATTTCGCTTTCTACTCGGGTACTCGAAAATTATCCAGGGGAAATGGTGGATAAAATGGCGGATGTCATGGATACCGCAGAAGAGCGATCGGAACGTGCTAGAAAAACTCTTTCTTAGGTTTTGACAATTGTACTCGTTTACTCGTTTTCACGCTAACCCTGAAAACGAGTAAACGAGGGAGGCGAAAATTATGAAAACTTGGGCGAAGGTATGTAGTTGCGCTTCAGCGCTCTTTATATATATATATGTTGATCGAGAGCAAGGTATGTAGTTGCGCTTCAGCGCTCTTGATTATATATATTTATCAAGAGCAATGTGCGATCGGACAAGGTATGTAGTTGCGCTTTAGCGCTCTTTATATATTATAATCAAGAGCGCTCAAGCGCAACTACGTACCTTTCGGAGCGCTCAAGCGCAACTACGTACCTTTCGGAGCGCTCAAGCGCAACTACGTACCTTTCTACGTACCTTTCGGAGCGCTCAAGCGCAACTACGTACCTTTCTACGTACCTTTCGGAGCGCTCAAGCGCAACTACGTACCTATTAAGAGTGCTCAACGACAACTTCCATTAAACAGTTTTAGCCGCAGTCGAACTTGTTTCAGTCTCAGCCTGTGCTTGCACCGTCCAAGCATTTTCCATATCTAGCGCTTGTTTCGCCTGATAAACTGGTAAGTCAAACCAGAAAGTCGTGCCCACATTAACTTCGCTAACTAAATTAATTTTAGTGTGGTGCTTGTCAATAATGTTTCTGACAATCGAAAGACCTAATCCCGTGCCTTCTAGAGTGTGGACTCGGTTTTCTACCCGGAAAAAGCGATCGAAAATTGCCTGCTGATCTTCGGGATCTATGCCAATCCCGGTATCAGAAATTTCGATCCGCACCACCGGAAAATGGCTGGTATTTGGTGGAAATTTGTGGGTTCCGGATGCGCCGTCTTCGCGTGGATGAGCATCCGACTCTAGGAAATAGGCTCGAATTGCCACCTTACCACCGGACTCGGTAAATTTTAAGGCATTTCCTACTAAATTTGCAAATACTTGCAGCAGCAAATCGTAATGACCTAAAGCTGGCGGCAAACAGGGGTCAACTTCTTGCTCTAATTCGATGCCTTTATCCCTGGCATTTAACTGATAAGTTCGCAGAGTTTGTTCGACAGCTTGGGGGAGGTCAACAGCGTCCAATTGATAAATTCGGCAGGATTCTAGGCGCGATAAGTCTAACACGTCGTTGACTAAACGAGTGAGGCGATCGGTTTCTCGATTGGCAATTTCTAGAAATTCCCGGCGTTCGCTTTCTAGAAGGTCTTCTCCGTACTCGTGGAGAGTTTCGATAAAAGATTTGATATTAAATAAAGGGGTTCTCAATTCGTGAGAAACATTGCTGATAAAATTGCTTTTAGCCTCATTTAGTTCGACTTCGCGAGTGATGTCCTGCACTGTCATGGCAATGCCTTTGAGACTGTCTCGGTACTGTCCGGAACCTTGATGCTTCGAGGTTTGCTCGTAGAATGTACACTCGATCGCGTTCGGGCGTTTTGACTCGGTACAGGTATTTTCCTCGTCGCGCACGCAGCTTTTGCACAGCGGTTCGGTTCCAGGGGCTTTGTGGAGAATTACGGTGGTTAGCAGAATCCGAATTGTGCGGTTGACTGGTTCGCTCAGAGTAATCCGAAATTCGCCGCCTTCGCGATCGCCCGCAGCGATTTCGTGCAGGGGTCTTGCTAACTCGCGCTGCACTTCCGCAGGTAAAATATTGACGACGTTAATGCCGATCGCATTTTTACCTTCCCATCCAAAAATCCGCCTCCCCGTCGGGTTGACTAAAATCACCTGCAAATTTGCATCCAGCAACAGCGCCCCATCAGCAATAGTTGAAACCAAAGTTTCTAGTTTCGCTTTTTCCGCTGTCAACTCTTCAATATTTTGTTCTTCATAACTCTCTAATTTCTCGGCCATCTCGTTAAAACTGCCGATCAACTCGCCCAATTCTCCCCCCAAAGGCAGGTCAACTCGCTGCTTAAAATTCCCGCCCGCGATATTTTTGACCCCAAATACTAATTGTTTGATCGGGTGAGTAATTGTCAGCGCATTAAATACAGCGCCCAAAATCACCATCACCCAAATCGTGACAAATACTGCTAAAGTAACATCCCTGGTTAGATTTGAAGAGATAACTGCTGCGGGATTGGGGTTAATGCCGATCGCCAAAACGCCTAAATACTTGTCCTCGTGAATTAGCGGCACAAATACGTCAGTAACTTCTCCGTCTGGCGTCAAGTGCTGCCGCACCAAAGGCAAAGAAGTTAAATTTCTCGCCTCAATGTCGGCGATAAAATTATCCGGGAGTTTAATTTGGCGGCGCAGTGTCAGGGAAGTTTGCACCTCAGATTCCGAGAAAGGTATCCCCAGAAAAATATCTCCTGCTTCGTCGCCGTACAGCATATAGCGGACGCTGGAGGTGCTGCTATAAAATTGGCGGGAAAAACGGGCTACTTCGGAGCGATCGTTTTTTGCAATCAACGGCGCCACATTTGCCGCCAAGAGCAGACCGAGGTCGCGGCCGTAGCGAGTATCGTTAAGTCTGGCGTCTAGTTGGATAGTATTCACGGCCCAAAAAGTCAGGCCGCTCATAATTAACGAAACTACGAGGGTAGCACCGGCCATCAGGCGAGTCTGGAGGGTAAAATCCGACCACCAGCGGGCAATAATTTCTCCGATTTTGTTTAGTATGGCCAGCATTTGAGCAGTTCACCAGTTGAATATTAAAAGGAAGATTAATTGAGTTTGTGGTCGATCGATTTTTCTGTCGCGACTTGTCCGCTACTGCCACCGCAGATGTGCCAAACTTTATTGTGGCACTTCTACCTTGAAATTGCTCTGCTTTTGGGCGGCCAAAACCTCTATCCTCCGGGGTTTTAATTCTATCTTCTGCTTGGGGGAGTTCTAGTATCCCCAGCGTGTCGAGCTTTCGGATAGCAGCGGCCACAGCAGGCCGCAATTCCTAATTTCGATCGACACTGGGCTCGACACTGGGCTCGACACTGGGCTCGACACTGGGCTCGACACTGGGCTCGACACTTGGCTCGACACTGGGCTCGACACTTGGCTCGACATTTTGAGGGGCCAGCGCCCGAAGGCCGATATCCCGGCGGCAGTAAACCCCTTCAAATTGGATGCAATCAACTGCTGCATAAGCTTTAGAGATAGCTTGTTCCAAAGTTTCTGCAACCGCCGTGACGCCCAAAACGCGGCCGCCCTCGCTCACCAACTGCTGCTGCTTCAACTGAGTGCCGGCGTGAAACACTTCTGCACCTTTGGCTTCAGCTTCCTCGATACCTGTAATAACTTTGCCTTTTTGATAATTTCCGGGATAGCCCCCAGAAGCTAAAACCACGCAAACAGAAGCCCCGGATTTCCAGCGAATGTTGGAATATTCACCCAGACGCTGCTGACAACAAGCAAACACCAAATCTTCCAGGGGAGTTTCCAAGAGGGACAAAACCGCTTGAGTTTCGGGATCTCCAAAACGACAGTTGAATTCTAAGACTTGAAGTTCTCTTTTCGGTGTAATCATTAAACCTGCGTAGAGGACGCCCCGGTAATCGATGTTGCGCTTTTGTAGCGCAGCGAGGGTAGGTTCAAGAATTTCTGCTTGAATCCTGTCCATTAGTTTGGGCGAGACAATTGGCGCTGGGGCGTAGGCTCCCATACCGCCGGTATTGGCTCCCTTGTCGCCTTCGCCAATGGCTTTGTGGTCTTGAGCTGCCAGCAGCGGTTCTACTGTGATACCGTCGGTGAGGGCGAGAATAGAGACTTCTTGACCGGTTACATATTCTTCGACGACGACTCGGAGGTTGTCGGTGCCGAATTCGCCTCTAAAAATGGTGTTGATGGCGCTGTGAGCCATTTTGACGGTGGTAGCAACGGTGACTCCTTTGCCTGAGGCGAGTCCGTCTGCTTTGATGACTATGGGTACTCCTTGTTCCACAACATATGCTTTGGCTGCTTCTGCGCCTGTAAATACGGCAGCTTTGGGTGTTGGGATTTGTGCTTCCAGCATCAATTCTTTGGCCCAGGATTTGCTGGATTCAATTTGGGCGCCGGCTTTGTTGGGGCCGAAAATCATCAGTTTTCGCTGTTGGAAGTAGTCAACGATGCCTAGCGATAGGGGCAATTCCGGGCCGACGATGACGAGTCCGATGTTGTTCACCATCACAAAGCGTTCTATGCCTTGGAAGTCGTCGATGTTGAGCGACAGATTTTGACAGCCTTTTGTGGTAGCTGTGCCGCCGTTGCCCGGAACGCAGAATACTTGTTTAATCCGCGTAGATTCTAGCAGTTTTTTTGCGATCGCGTGTTCGCGACCTCCGTTCCCCACAACCAAAACTTTCACAGTATCCTCACCTATAAATTTTGTTCCCTGAATGTCGCATTTTCAGTGTTTGCACCTGTCTATCTGCTTTTTGCAGTGCTGTCAATTATGCCATGCTTGGCGAATCGTGAATTGCTAGATGTGGCACTTTTCTGGAGGAGTGGGGAGCGATCGCTATTTGCCGGCATCCTGGGATCGTGCAATAATTCAAGACTTTCGCCGTCGATTTTTTCTAGGTTCTGCCTCGATTAAATCGTGCAATTAGCCCAAAAAAATTGCTTTTAAATATTCAATATTTCTCATACATTCGGCTACAAATAGCGATAAAATAAACAAGTTGATACCAGGAATTTTACTCACATGAAATCTAATCAAACCGCTGCGAGTTCGCCTGCCAAATTGAAGCGGGTGGGCGTTGTCGGCGGCGGTCAGCTAGCTTGGATGATGGGAGAAGCTGCTAGCGCGCTGGGTATTGAATTGGTAGTCCAAACTCCTAATGGTGATGACCCGGCAGTTTCTGCTGCTGTGGGTGCTGTTTTGGGGGCTGTTGATGATGTTTTGGCTACGGCTTATTTGGCGGATGGCTGCGATGTTATTACTTTTGAAAATGAGTTTGTGGATTTGGATGGTTTGCGAACGCTAGAACAGCAAGGTGTGTTATTTCAGCCGAGTTTGTCGTCGCTTTCTCCTTTGTTGGATAAGTACGTGCAGCGCTGTTATTTACAAAGGTTGGGTTTGCCAACTCCCAGGTTTTGGGCGCCAGATAGTATGGCGGATTTGGATTTAGATTTGTTGCAGGAACCCCAGGGAAGGCAGATTGGAGCAGGGGCTGTGGGGCATGAACCTATGTGCGGGGAAGTTGCGATCGACAATTTAGCAATTTCTGTTTCCGACAGCACACAGATAGAACAAAACTCGGAATCTGGGCCTAGAGATTTTCCCTTTGTCGTCAAAGTTCGCCGCCACGGTTACGACGGCCAAGGTACTTTTATTGTTAAGGATCGCGAGAGTTTTGAGTCAATTAGCGCTACACTTAAAGGTCAGTCTTTGCTGGTAGAAGAGTTTGTGCCGTTCGATCGCGAGTTGGCTGCGATCGCAGCTCGATCGGCAACTGGTGAAATAGCGATTTACCCGATCGTGGAAACTCAACAGCAAAATCAGGTTTGTCGTGTAGTGATTGCCCCCGCCGATATTAGTTTAGAGGTGCAAACCGAAGCTTGTGCGATCGCCCGTACTCTCCTCAACAGCTTAGAAGCCGTCGGCGTATTCGGCATTGAATTATTTTTAACCGCCGACAATAAGCTGTTAGTCAATGAAATTGCTCCCCGCACCCACAACTCGGGACACTTTACAATCGATGCTTGCAAAACTTCACAATTTGAACAGCATTTGCGCGCAGTTTGTCAACTGCCTTTAGGTAATTGCGATCTAAAATGTGCAGGTGCTGTGATGGTAAATTTGCTGGGCTACGAGTCTGCGGAGTCAGATTATTTAGAGAAACGAAAACAACTGGCACAAATTAGCGGCGCTTTTGTACATTGGTATGGTAAGAAAGTATCCCGCCCTGGCAGGAAACTGGGTCACGTTACTGTCCTCTTCGACGGGGACTTGGGGGAGAATGAAGGAAAGTCGGCTAGTGCGATCGCTCAAACCATTGAATCTATCTGGTATGGAAGTTAAATTGCTCGAAGAGTTGCCAAAATCGAGTTAGTTGCTGTATGTTAACTACCAGCCGGGAAGTCTAAGGGTATATTTAGAGGGGATTAATCTCAATTGCTGCGCGAAGTACCCCGTTGGGAATTACTCCTTGGGATGAAAGGCTCGTCGGGTGTAGATACCGAAACCGACAATTATTCTTTTATACCCCTTGATGATCTGGAAATACTCTGATACTATATTAACAAGTGGGGGTGGAACTACCTCACTATAAAAAGCCTTTGAAAAAAAGGAAAAAGAAGCCTGCGGTCTAACTGTACTCAGTTGACAGTCAGGTTTGTTCACATAAAGGTTCTACTGCGACGTTGGTGACTGCCAATAATGTTTTTTTGATCTATAACTCTTAACTCTCGGGAATCAAGATGTTTGGACAGCAGTAAACTGGGCTTGTACCCAGAAACTTTAAGTCCGAGCCAACGGTGCCCACCTGGTAAAATACCAGGTCAAAAGCTGAGGTAAGACGGCGTTGCGGTGAACCCTTAAAATATTGATTGAGATAGGCGCTAATATGGCTGGCCTATTTTTTTTATTGGGAATTGGGAATTGGGAATTGGGAATTGGGAATTGGGAATTGGGAATTGGGAATTGGGAATTGGGAATTGGGAATTGGGAATTGCATAAGTCCTATGATTATTAGTTTCGATCGCAAATAACACATAAATACTGACTACCGACTACTGACTACTGACTACTGACTACTGACTTCTTCTCAACCTTCCCGTACCATCCAGACAAGCATCGACAAAATTGTCTCGACAGGAGGAAACGGATAATCACTGACATCAATAGTCACAACTTGCCCTTCGAGCTTCATAAATCTCCAAGCAGTGCCGCTAGTTACTGAACCGTAAATAATCGGAATTGGGTTATTGTTAATTTCATTAAATCTTTGAGCCGCCACCATTTCAGCAATGCACTGTCCTAAACCGCTGTTAATGTTATCTCGCTTCGCTTCTACTAGCATAACAGCAGGTGCTTCTATCTCAAATTGCTCAGGAGAGCGACTGATTAAAAAATCGCAAACTCCGTTTAATCCCGCTGCGGTATCCACGGTGAAATCGGTGCCGGAAAATACGCTGATTTGGCGGTTCAGCAACCGTTTGACTTCCAAAAGTGCGGGGGCGATAATTAGTTCTGATTTAGCTTTTTCGGTTCCTACTGCGATCGCCCAAGGCACTGTATCTGCCAACAAACCTGCTAAAATAGCACTGGGTGCGATCGGCTCAACTTCCGGCAAAAAACGCCCGCCTTCAACTGCGGTCAATCCGAAGCTTTGCTTAACCTTTCGCAGTGTAAAATCGCTGTATGCCATGATTTTGATTTCAAATTTAATCAGATGCTATATTAACATCAATAAAAATGGTGCTTTCAATGCCCTACAGTGAATTCACACTCAGAAAAGCTAAACGCGATTTCGGCTTAACTACCGTAGAAGCAGGCAGATTTTTGCCACCAACCGAACCCATCGAGCCTAGTGTATATTTAACTGAATCCCTCATTGAAGGATTGCCGCTTGCTACAGCGACGGGTTCTGAAAAAGCGCGATCAGAACTGATTATTAGTCCTATTTTAGTCGAAGTCCGCAAGATTTTACAGCGGCAAGTGAGTCTATTTTCGGGAGAAGATTTTACTGTAGAGCCGGAGTTGGGATTGAGTGGTATCTGCGATTTTTTAATTAGTCGTTCTCCCGAACAAATATTAATCGAAGCACCAGCAATTGTGATTGTTGAAGCGAAAAAAGCCGATTTAAAAATGGGATTGGGACAGTGCGCGGCCGAGATGGTAGCAGCTCAAAAGTTTAATGAAATCAACAATATTGCGATCGGCACAATCTACGGAAGTGTCAGTAGTGGCACTGCTTGGAGATTTTTGAAGTTGGAGGCAAAAACTCTGACAATTGACCTCAATGACTATCCTGTGCCGCCTGTGGAACCTTTGCTGGGGATGTTGGTTTGGATGGTGCGGGATGGTTAGGGCGATCGGCTTTAAGTTGAATTTTAAATTAATTGCGATCGCCCCTTGCCATTCACAGCTCGCTCTGCTATTCTCTAAAAAAGACCGATAGGTCTGTCAGCACCGCTCAAAATGTCAAAAGCTCAAGAAACCAGAGAAAAAATTCTCAGGGAAGCCGCAGCACTGTTCAATCAGTACGGCTACTCAGGTTCTTCTATGTCTGACATCATGCGCGTTACAGGCTTGCAAAAAGGAGGAATTTACAACCATTTCAAGAGCAAAGATGAGTTAGCCCTGCAAGCTTTTGACTTTGCGGCTGAATGTATGCGCCGACAATATCTCGGGGCTTTGAAAGGAAAACGTCATGCGGTCGATCGGCTAAAAGCTGTTATATCTTTATTTAGCACGTTTGCCGAAAATCCTCCAATTCCAGGCGGCTGTCCCCTGTTAAATACAGCAGTTGAAAGCGATGATGCTCATCCAGCTTTGCGTCAGCGGGTACAAATAGCAATGGATGGTTGGCGCGCTTTGATTTGCAAAATTATTAACAAAGGAATTGCTAAAGGCGAAGTTCGAGAAAATGTCGAAGCCGATGTAGTCGCAACTATTGTGATTTCAACCCTGGAAGGAGCCGTGATGATGAGTAAACTTTATGGGGATGCAATTCATGTCAAAAGAGCAATTGAGCATTTGCACGGATATCTCGACAGTCAACTTTAGAACCGAATAATTTTTTTGTTATCAAACAGACCTTTCGGTCTCAAGAGAGCAATTTCTCCTCGTTACTAGGCTCTGCCTCCAATTTTCCTCCCCAATCGAGGCAGTTTTTCAATTATTAAAAATAGACTGAGAGTACCCAAAATGCAAGCATCCAGCGAACAGAAAAGACCTTTGGAAATAGAATTAAGCTTTCCCGTACAAACTTACGATATCGACTTTGCGGGAATCGTTAGCAATATTGTTTATATCCGCTGGTTGGAAGACTTGCGAATCGCACTTGCTGATGCTTATTTTCCAGTACAGAAAATGCTAGAAAATGGTGTGGCTCCAATGCTGGTGAAAACAGCAATTGAATACAAGCAGCCGATTAATATTTTCGATAAACCAACTGGGAAAATTTGGATGAGTAAAATGAAATCGCTGAAGTGGATGATGGATGCTGAAATAATTGTAGCTGGGAAAGTCGCTGCTATCGCCCAACAATCTGGTTGTTTTATTGAACTATCAACTCGCAAACCAGTGCCGATTCCATCTGAGTTTTCTCAAGCATATTTGGCTCAACAGTAAATCGATAAATTTTCACACAAAATACTTTTTGTAGTCAGGAGTTTAGTCCTTAAATTTTACGCCGATCGTCCGAAATAATACCAATACCAAACTGCAAATATTTACAAATCTCAATTACTTTATGAATCATTCAACAATTGCCAATACCGAAGTTATCCGCCTCATCACCATCCCCATCAGTCACTACTGCGAAAAAGTGCGGTGGGCCCTTGACTTGCTAAAAATTCCCTACATTGAAGAAAGACACGTACCACCTTTTCACCGATCGGCCACCAGCAAAAACGGAGGTAGCAGCGTTCCTGTTTTAGTTACCAAATCTGGCAATTTTACAGATTCAACAGATATTTTGCATTACCTCGATACAATCAGTTCATCAGGTCAGTATTTGTATCCGACAAATGTAGAAATGCGCCAAGAAGTCGAAGAACTTGAAGAGTTATTTGATGCTAAACTGGGAGCAGATACTCGAAATTGGGGATATTTTTATCGATCGGGCGATCGCAAAACAATGCGAAGAGCTTGGTGCAACAGTACCCCCGTACTTGAGCGAATAGGGTTTGAAATAGCCTTTCCGTTGATTAGCGCCAAAGTGCGGCAAGTCTACAACATAACAGCAGATTCCGCCGCCAGTTCGCTGCAAGGAATCAAAGAAATTTTTGAGATTGTCGATCGAAGATTAGCAGGTGGCAAAACCTATTTAGTAGGCGATACAATATCCGCAGCCGACATAACTTTTGCAGCGCTGGCGGCTCCGGTTTTGCTGCCGTCGGAACATCCGGTTTCGGTAGCGAAAATTGAAGAATTGCCGATCGAAATGGCAGCAGTAATTAAAGAATTGCAGTCAACTGCCGCCGGAGTTTACGCCCTCCGCTTGTATCGCGATCAGCGCCGAGTTCAGTCATCCCATCCCGATCGTCGCAAATCCAGCTTGCAGAAAGTAGCAGAAACGTGATACAGTTGAAGCTTGTGTCCAAATAACACCACTCCATGCCAAAACTCAAAACTCGCAAAGCAGCCGCAAAGCGCTTTAGAGCGACCGGCAGCGGAAAAATTGTGCGCCGCAAAGCTTACAAAAGCCACTTGCTTTCACACAAAAGTTCAGCTCGCAAAAGCCGTCTCTCTAAGCTGGTCGTCATCGATGAGACCAATGATGGTAACGTGCGGTTAATGCTTCCATACTTGTAAAGTTTAACGGAAATTCAAAGATGACACGGGTAAAACGCGGTAATGTCGCCAGAGCGCGCCGCAAAAAAATTCTCAAATTAGCCAAGGGTTTCCGCGGGGCACAGTCCAAACAGTTCCGCACAGCTAACCAACGGGTGATGCAAGCCCTGCGAAATGGTTATCGCGATCGCAAAAAACGCAAACGCGATTTCCGCCGCCTGTGGATTGCTCGGATCAATGCTGCATCGCGCCAACACGGCACGAGCTACAGCAGACTGATCGGCAACATGAAGAAAGCCAATATCGAAATCAACCGCAAAATGCTGGCACAAATGGCAATCATTGACCCCGCAACATTCGGTAAAGTCGTGGAAATGGCAAATCGAGCCGGATCGTGAAAGCTTGAATAGTTTTCAGACAGAAGAAAGCAGAAGTAGGAAAGATTTAGCTATCTGCCAGAGAAGGAAAACTCCTGATAAATCTAGGAGGTTGAGACTCATTTTCCTTCTTTGTTCTTACTTCTGGATTCTTGATTTTTCAGAAATCGCGATCGGGCTAGTCGATCGCCATTTTCGTGTTTTTATATAGTTGCCAAGGCAAATCTCACAGATTGCTAGCGGATTAAAATAAATAAAACCTTCCACAAACCAACTAACATAAAAAAACATGGATAGTAATTTGCTGATTGTTTACCTGTCAGTTTTGCTGGCTATACTCGGTAGCACTTCCTGGTTTGTTGTGCGCCAGATTTTCAAAACTCGGAAGCTGGAAATGTCCTTGGAACGCTTAGAAAATAAGCTGACCATAGAAAAAGGAACAGCACAGGAATACTACGAGTTAGGCAGTATCTATGTAGATAAGAAACTTTACTCCCAGGCGATCGTACTATTTCAAAAAGCTCTGAAAAGCCAAGAATTAGCAGGCGAAGAAGATCTAGCATTTCTTTACAACGCCCTAGGTTTTGCCCACTTCGGCCAAGAACAGTACGACATCGCGATCCGTCAGTACAAAGAAGCCCTGAAGTTGCAGCCCGACTACGTTACATCTCTCAACAATCTCGGTCACGCCTATGAGCGCAAGAAATTAACAGCTCAAGCCTTGGAAATGTACGAACAAGCTCTCACCTGCGATCCAGAAAATGCCACTGCTAAAAAGCGAGTAGAGTCCCTCAGGAAGCGTTTGGTAATCTATAATTGAGGGCCGGTGTTACGAGCAATACAGATCCCGCAAACCTGGTTTCATTCAGAAACCGGGTTTTTTCTTCCCATAATCAAAGAGACTAGACTATCGAACACCTTAATGCGTTAGTTTTTAAGAACAGGAATTCACCTAATGCGAGCGATCGCAGGCGATCCCAACAGTTTAAACTACTGTCAAGATCGAAGCAGTGCCTGCAACATCGGTCAGTCCTAAACAATTGAAGGAGGAGAACGTAGTGACATCAATTCTCGTTGTCGAAGATTCGTGGTTGACTCGCAGGGTGATCTGCAAAATCCTGCGAGCAGAAGGATACGAGACTTGGGAAGCATCGAGCGGCCCGGAAGCTCTGGAACTTCTGGCCGCTAAGACCCCAAACTGTATGCTCTTAGATTTGCTGATGCCAGAAATGGAAGGTCGCGAAGTCCTGCAAGCCATGCGCGATCGAGGATATAACATTCCAGTCATCGTCATTACCGCAGATATTCAAGCAACCACCAAATCCGAATGCATGGAACTCGGAGCCCTGGCAGTAATTCACAAAATGCCCAACTCAGACGAACTAATCGGGTGGATCAAAAAAGCTCTCAGTGCCAGCGAGGAGAGCGCCCCATGAAATTAAGCGCTCGACAGCTCGATGCTTTGCAGGAACTCGTCAACATCGGGATCGGTCAAGCAGCAGGGATTTTGAACGACATGATCGAATCTCCCATTCGCTTGCAAATTCCCTACCTCCAAATCCTGTCTCCAGCCGACGTGCAAACAGAATTAGAGCAGCACCTCAACGGCGAACAAATTTCCGCCGTCCAGCTCAAATTTACTGGTTCCTTTGGAGGCATTGCCCAGCTAGTCTTTCCCACCAACAGTGCGGCCACGCTCGTGACCATGCTGACTGGGGAAGAAGCTGGAACTCACGACCTGGATTCGGTCAAAATTGGTACGCTGAGTGAAGTAGGAAATATTGTAATCAACGGGGTCATGGGTGCAATCAGCAACGTACTTCAGCAGCGCCTGAACTACTCAATTCCCAATTACACGGAAGGGACGATCGCGACTTTGCTCACATCTGGCGGTTTGGCTGCTGATACAGTGGTTTTATTAGCCCAAACCCGTTTCATTATTGAAAGGCTTCACATTGAAGGAGATATCATCCTCATTTTCAATGTCAGTTCCTTTGACGCCTTGTTGGCTGCGATCAATCAACTTGCCGGGGGTCTATGATCGAGGAGAGCAAAACTATTGAGGAAAAGTTTGGAGTTCTCGACAGTGTACCAGTCGGCGCCTGCCTGCTGCGAGATGATTTTGTGGTGCTGTTTTGGAATGCCTGTCTGGAAGACTGGACGAAAATTGGGCGCGAGCAAATGTTGGGAACCAAGATCACAACTCATTTTCCTCACCTGAGCCAGCTCAAGTACGCAAATCGCTTCCAGCAAATCTTTGCAGGAGGCCCGCCAACAATTTTTTCTTCTCAAATTCACAAGCACCTGATTCCGGCAACTTGGCAAGAGGGCCAGCAGCGCATCCAGCAAACTACTGTGACGGCTGTCCCTGCACTTTCACCGGGCGTTGCAGAACTGAATATTCCCAACTTGATTCGATCGACTGTGGAGTTGGAACCAGATAGTATGGTGCGACAAGGAGATTCTGTTGGTGTCGCATTGCCGTCAAACTTTCGGGATTCAATTTCGCCTTACGGCTTTATCCCACCAAACTGCCAATCGTTTTACGCCCTGTTGGTAATACAAGACGTAACCGACCTCACCCACCGCATCCAAGCTTACCGCACGATGCGAGATCAAGCTTTGGAAGAAGTGGAAGTGCGCCAGCGGGTGGAAGCAGAATTGCGCGAGAGCCAGCATTTCATCCAGCAGATTGCCGATGTGGCGCCTTACTTACTCTACATTTACGACTTGACCGAACAGCGCAACGTCTATGTCAACGGTCAAGCTTCTAAGCTGCTAGGCTACACTCCCCAAGAAATTTTACAGATGCAAACAGCTTTGTATTCCAGTTTGGTGTACCCAGAAGATTTGCCGAGGCTATCCGCCCACCTGCAAAAATTTCCCTCAGTCGCAGACGGGCATATTTTGGAGTTGGACTATCGGCTCCAACACCGATCGGGCGAATGGCGCCACTTTCGCTGCCGCGATCAAGTGTTCGCCCGCACAGCAGAGGGGAAGCCCAAACAAATTTTCGGCACTGCTCAAGATATTACCGAGTACAAGCAGGCAGAAGAGGCGCTGCGACAACAAAACGAACGGGAACTGCTGATGGCGACGATTACTCAGCACATCCGCCAGTCTCTAGATTTGGGCGAAGTGCTCAGCACGACAGTGACAGAAGTGCGCCAGTTCCTTCAGGCCGATCGAGTGATGATCGTCCGCTTTAACCCATGCACGGGCAGTCACTGCGCCACACCCCCGACGGGGGCGGTGACAGTGGAATCTGTAGCACTCAACTGTCGGCCGATGCTGGGAGAAACCCTGGAAAATTTCTGTTTTGACGAGTTCTATCTTGAAGCCTACCAACATCGGGCGATCCGACCGATCGCGGATGTCTCCGCCGCCGATTTGCCGCACGCTCAAATTGACTTGCTCGCACAATTTGAAGTCAGAGCTTATTTGGTGGTACCGCTAGTGCAAGGGGAGGAATTGTGGGGACTGCTGATGGCTCACCAGTGCAGTCCCCGACAGTGGATGCAGTTGGAAGTCGAGTTATTGTCTTCTCTGGCCACTCAGTTGGCGATCGCGATCAAACAAGCAGAACTCTACCAGCAGTTGCAAGCAGCCAACCTCAAGTTAGAGCGTTTAGCAACTTTAGACGAACTCACGCAGCTAGCAAACCGCCGTCGGTTCGATCAGTATTTAGACAGGGAGTGGCGCCGACAAGCGCGGGAACAAACACCTCTGTCCCTAATTTTGTGCGATATTGATTCTTTTAAAACTTATAACGATACCTACGGACATCCAAAGGGAGACGAGTGTTTGCGGCAAGTCGCCCAGGCGATCGGCAAAGCAATTAATCGCCCTGCCGATTTAGTAGCTCGCTACGGAGGCGAAGAATTTGCCGTTATTTTGCCGAATACGGCGAGTGAAGGGGCCGAGCTGGTAGCCGAACACATACAGCTCAAAATCGCAGCTTTACAGATTCCTCACGCTGGTTCTCAGGTGAGCAACTACGTCACTGTCAGTCTGGGGATAGCGACTATGGTTCCTATCTCTGAATCCGAAGCCTCTATGGTGATCGACGCAGCCGACGCAGCAGCGAGTACGGTTCCTGCATCTAAATCCCCAGCCTCGATATTGATTGACGCAGCCGACGCAGCGCTGTACCAAGCCAAAGATCTCGGGCGCGATCGCATCCAAGTTTACCAACCAGACCCTCCCACAGCCAAAACCAACGGCACAGCCCCTCCCGTGCGCCCGGTTGACTTTTCCCTACCCAATACTAATTTCCCCTCACCCACAAGCGCTTGACTTCTGCCAATATTTGTGAATTCGGAATAGACACTGACCCGAATCCGGCACTAATACCATTAAATATTTTAGATTAAATATTTTAAATTAAATATTTTAGAATGACTTATCACTATCAGGCTTTCGAGCTTGCCTACAGTTACATTCTTTTTTTTACCGCTATAACTTCAACACCGGAGACATTTTTATTCTAGCATTTTGGAACCAGCTTTGGCAAGAAAAAGTCTCAAATACAATCAGTTTTTTCTGACAATTTTACTGACTTTATCACTTGTTTGACCGAGAATGCTCCCAGTATAGATTAAAGTTTAATATCAAGTCCGCTGCTACCAAACTTGTATGGTAGGCTTCGATCGCAATTAGCAATAGAACAATGCCACCAATTAAAGAAAGTTAAACCAGGAATTAAGTCTTGACAGCGATGAAATAGTACCTTTTTGGCTACCAATCTTATAGCGTTCCAGCCAGATAGTATGGTACCAAGTGAGATCGATCGGGTCGGATTCCTAACCGTAGTTGCCTTCAACTTCTTCTACTGAAAGATGTGGTTCAACAACCAGACGCTTGACCATAATTGTACGATCGCACGCTCTTCACCACACCGCCATTATAGCCAGGACGGTGCGACCGGACTCGATATGAGTAAAATTCAAAAAAGTCAAAAGTAATAAAGCTTTCAGTAAAAACAAGATTTTTTACTTTTGACTTTTGACTTTTGACTTTTTAGCACATCAAGTATTCAACTTAAAACTCAAAACTATTAAGGTGCTGCCGCCGCCCTGCGGTTGGCAACAATCAGATTTGCCTGGTACTCTGCCGCTTTTTGCTGAGCCTTTGAATGGTTGGGGCTAGTTGACGGCACGGCTCTCATAAGCTGAACCGCTTTCTGCCATTCGCTTGCTACCGCAATCCACTCTGCTTGAGATTGAGCCGTCTGTGCCAAAACTGCCGCCTTCTGAGCGTTGTTAACGCCTTCCCTCCAAGAGTCAGGCTTAGGCGCGGCGGCTTTTGGTGCAGGAGATGCTGCTTTTGGCGCAGGAGATGCTGCCTTGGGCGCAGGAGGTTTGGGAACAGGGCTCGCGGGCGTAGCAGCATTAGTGGGAGCGGCTTTTGGTGCAGGAGGAGATGCTGCCTGTGGGGCCTCGCCAGATGCGCTGGGAGATGGAGATGTGGCTTTAGACGCAGGAGATGTGGCTTTTTTGGGGGAGGGCGAAGCTGCTTCGGGGGCGCTCGGTTCAGGGTTCGAGCCGCCACCGAAGGGGAAATTTCCAGTCAAGTAAAGCGCTGCGATCGCCCCCAAAGGCACTAAGATACCCACAGGTATTGCCCATTTTGGGAATTGTTTTTTCGGAGGGGGGGCTACATCTTCGTCTTCGTCTTCCTCGTCGTCTTCCTCGTCGTCATCTGGATCGAATTGTCCCTCTTGATAATAGTCTTCGCCATCGGGTTCGACATCATCTAAACCTACAGAGTCGTCAGGCATTCCAGTATCCGAGGCATAAAGCATTGGATCTGCTGGCATCAGATCTATTTCATCTTCCCACGCAGGGGAGCCGTCACCTGTGCGACGCCCGTAAACTTTGACAGTGTGAATTGATTCGACTCCCAAATTCGTCATCCCGCTGCGGATGAAATCCACCAATGCCATTTGACTCGGTACTTTGCCTGACTCCAGAGTTATGTGGAGGCAGCCGTTGTCCCGCGTCACATCGGCGTTGATGCCTTTGGGTTTGAGTGTACGGTTGATGCTAGATGCGATCGCTTTTGGATCGCCCTGCTTCAGAAGTTCCCGCAGGTTCTGTTGTGTCATGGGTAGCGCTCTTTTTTTTGGGGGGGGTGGAGAGCCGGCAAATAATATTAATCGATCGGCGTTCGGCGGCGGACAATATTTATTTACCACATTAACTTCTACTGTGGCATTCTGAGATTATTTCTCGTAGCTATTGAGATTTTTGCGCGCGATCGGATATCCAGCATATATCCGATCGCGCAATTTGTTGTAAAAATTTACCAGAAAGAATTGGTTTAAAGCCCGCCCGCCCGATCGGGAGAAATTAAAAGAAGCCTATTCATTACTCCAATCCTTTTCCTTCCAGGTAGAGGTCGCCCTCAAACTGTCAACTGTCAACTGTCAACTGTCAACTGACTGAAAGTCACGGCCCGCTCCTGCTGGGCTGTCTCTCCTCACCGAAACAAGCTAGAAAGTTCTATTACTTTGGTTTGCAGGGTTGAGACTTCTTCCCGGCCCCGCTTTAAAGAAGCTTCTAACTCTAGCAGCAAAGGCAAACTTTTTTGTAGTTTTTCTAAGCTGGCGTTCTTGACTTCTTGGCGAAAATAGTATATTCGTTTCGGATTGCCGAGGTCTAGAGCTTGAGCAATTTTATCATCGCGATCGCCCGCTTGGATCATTGCCTTCACCCACAGCCAAATCCGAAACTTACCAGTCAAGCCCGCCACAATCCTCAAACCAGGTTCGCTCTGAGCCGTTAAGCCCGCCAATAACTCTAAAGCAGCGGAAGTCTTGCCCTCGCGAATCGCATCGGCTAGCTGGAAGGTATTCTGGGCGTTACAGTGCACCAGTGCAGCAACTTCCTCGGGGTTGAGAGGTTGACTGCGATTGCCGGCAAACAGCAGCAATTTTTCGAGTTCGCTGTATAGCCCGCGCGTATCGCTACCGATGGATTCGGCTAAAAGTTCGATCGCCGTGGCGGTCAATTTGACATTCATTTCGCCGGCGACTTGGCGCACCCGCTGGGCTAACTCTTTTTCATTCCAAGGCGGAATCGGTGAAAATTCTCGGAATTCGGCGGACTTGGCGATTAACTTGGTAGATTTGAGCCGGCTGTCGGGTTTTTTGACAGATGTCAGCAGCAATACGGTACTAGGGGAAATTACTGGCAGCGTCCGTTCCAATTGGGCTAAAAGTTCCGCAGAGCACTGCTGCGTTACAGTCGTATTTGCCAGCCAGACAAAACGGCTGCCGGTGCCGAAGGGTGGCGTTAAAGCTCGATCGAGTCCTTCAACCACAGCGTCGGGTCGATCGGCAACAATCTTGTCATAGTTAAAACTAGCCCAGTTGGGATCGAGGACAGAGGAGCGCAAACTTGTGACTGCTTGCGCGATCGCAAAGTCGTCTTCCCCCCAAAACAGGTAAATTGGCATATTTCAAGTTCAGCAGCCCAAAAAATCAGATTTGCACGATCCCGAAGTCCAACATATCCTGAATCAGACTCTTGATACAAAGTAAATGATTTTCTAGAAACTTCTTGAATAATTAGGTAAAAGCTGGTAGTGTAGATTGAGAAAAAAATGCTTTAGCGACTAAAACAGCTAAGACCATGGTCACTTTGAGTCATTATCATTTCCAGCAAATGTTGAAGCATCAAGCTGCTGTTAAATGGCAGTTTTGTAGTAGGCATAACGGAAGAATACACATCAAAAACCTGTTCAAAGTGTGGACATAAATTCAAATGGCGCTTTCAATATCCTGTTGAAAGCTTTGAGAGATACCTCCTTGACAGGAGAGCTTGCAGCTTTTTCTGTATTGCCATACACGGTAGTATCAGGCTTAGTCCTGGATTTGCCGGGTTAAATGTATCTGTTGAAAGCCCGCACCATAATATAAAATTTGGTGTGGCAGTATTTCACCGCGAGGAAATCAAGATTGGATGATACTTATCAAGCTTACGTAAATCGGGTGGCGCGAATGACGCTGCTGGACTCCTACAAGTCCCAGGTGGAACACATTCAGGAATCTCCAAAATTTAAGCCTGATGAAGCCGGTCACAGAACTCCTGTACCTTTTCCGGGTTATTCGGTGATTACGCCACCTGCGGGGGAAGATGCAGACAATACTGCACTTTATACTAATTTACACTCAGTCCAACAACGGCTATTGCAGGAAATCGCGGACGGTGCGATCGTAGCACTGCCTCCTGATAGCTTCCATTTAACCGTCGCCGATCTGATTTGGAGCAGCGCTTTTCGAGATGCCTCTGAGAAAAATCCAGAATTTGAGGGTCAACTGCGCGGGCGCATGAAAGATGGTTTTGCGGCCTGCAAACCCTTGGCGGGCGGCTCTCCCATACGCTGGACGGTGCTGGGGTTGATGGTGATGACTAGGGCTGTAGGTGTCTGTTTGGCACCGACGGACGAAAACTCTTACAAGCAAATTCTGGAGTTTCGTCGATCGATCTATCAAAATCCCGATTTAATTGCCTTGGGAATTGAACAGCAATATCATTTTACGGCACACATTACTCTGGCTTATTTTGGGGACACCGGGCCGAACCTAGACCGCGCTCATTTTTCTGCCCTGATGGCTGAGTTAAACGACCAATGGCTCGACACGCCCCAGGATCTGTGGGTGCACAAAGCCGAACTGCGGAAGTTTGACGATATGACTAGCTACGTGCGGCAACCGGATTGGCCTGTTTTTGAGTTTTGACCACGAAGGAAGAAGGAAGAAGGAAGAGGGAAGAGGGAAGAAGGAAGGAAGAGGGAAGAAGGAAGGAAGAGGGAAGAAGGAAGAAAGAGGTTCGAGCGAAGTTCGGCAACGAGCAAAGTACGGAATTTAACCGATACAAGCCAGAATTATGAGGAATCAAGGAAGATTTTCCCAATTCTTCCCCCTCTTCCCTCTCCCCCTCTCCCAATTCTTCCCCCTCTCCCCCTCTCCTCCTCTCCCCCCTCTCCCCCTCTCCCCCTCTCCTCTGTCCCAACCTTCAAAATACTGCTTATAAAATGCTTTAATTATTCTGACTTGACAACAAAATCAAGCAAAAAATTCATGAGAAACCAGGAAAAATCAGTAATTCTGGTTTTTTAATTTTTAATGCAAAAGTGACTGTACACGTTGTTGGTATTGGTTTAGATGGAGCTGCTGGGCTGAGCGAATCGGCGCGGCAGGTTGTAGAAATGGCCGCTCTGCTCATCGGGAGCGATCGGCATTTGAGCTATTTTCCCGAGCAATCCTGCGAGCGCTGGGCGTTGGAAGATTTAACCGAAGCAATTCTGGAAATTCGGCGTTGGTTGGCCGTAGATGCGAATTTAGAGCCAGATGCAGGGACTTTTTCGCCCCCCTCCACCCCCTCGCATCAACTGATTGTAATTTTAGTTGCCGGAGACCCGCTGTTCCACGGCTGGGGAAAGTTGCTCATTTCCCAACTGCCGCCGGATAAATTGACTTTTCACCCCCATGCAAGCTGCGTGCAGTTGGCCTTTAACCGCTTGCACATCCCTTGGCAGGATGCTCATTTTGTGGGTTCCCAGGGACGTTTTTTTGAGGAACTGACGGCAAAACTCAAGCTGGGTGTTGAGAAAATTGCGGTACTCGCAGACGAAACTCGCACTCCGGCGGCGATCGCAAGTTTGGTGAAAGCTCTGGATTTGCCCACACGCTACCAGTTTTGGGTTGGCGAAAATTTGGGTTCCGCCGAAGAGCGCGTGGGTTACAAGTCTCTGGAAGCTTTGCTGGGAGAGGATTTTGCACTTCTGAGCGTGGTGGTGATGCTGCGGTACTCCCCGCCGACAGAAGCTTTGGATTTGGGAAAGTTGCCTTTGTTGGGCATTCCCGATGCAGCTTTTATCGGTTGTGGCGACAGGCCTGGTTTGACGGTTGAACGGGAAGTGCGGGTGTTGGTACTGGCACAATTGGCTTTGCAACCCGAACAAGTTGTCTGGGATGTGGGTGCTGGTAACGGTTCTGTCTCGATCGAGATTGCTCGTTTATTCCCGCAGTCCGAAGTATACGCGATCGAACAAACGGTTTCTGGCACTTCTGCGATCGAACTCAATTGTCGCCGTTTTGAGTTGCAAAATGTGTTTTCGATTCACGGAACCGCCCCGGAAATCTTGCACCGCTTGCGTCCGCCGCACCGGATTTTTATCGGTGGTAGCGGTGGAGGGTTGACTAAAATTTTGGGCGTTTGCGCTCTGCGGCTGCTCGCTGGAGGGTCGATCGTCCTAGCTTTGGATGTTTTTGAGGATATTGCTACTGTTTTAAGCTGGATTGGCGATCGGGTGCGCCGGGAACCGCACTGGAGTTACCGCATCGTGCAGGTGCAGTTATCGCGTTCTGTGTCTGGGGGCAGTTTGACTCGTTTTGATGCGTTGAATCCAATTTCGATTGTGACGATCGATCGACATTTGAATTAATTCTAGAATTTTAACCGCAGATGAACGCAGATGAACGCAGATGAATCGCTGCATAATATCCCGTCTTCTCGAAGGCTCGCACCTAATAATGGTGATTTTTCAGGACATGATATTATGATAGCTTAGATAATAGGTTTGCTCGCTGAGTAGACCAGGGTGCAAATTGATTAAATCAACTCAATGACCGCAGCAAATTAAATTAAATTAAGGTACTAGAATTGTGCAAATAAATCAGCTAGGGTTCCTATTTGTTGATGTTGTACTCTCGGCGATCGCCCTGATCGTTCTAATTCCGGTTGCAGTTCTATTCCTAGAATGCTGTGCAGCTTTCCTGTCCAGCTTTGGCACTACAGCGGAAACTGAAGAACCCCGCCCCAAAGTAGCAGTTTTAATTCCCGCCTACAACGAAGCAGCAGGAATAGCCGCCACCATCTCCACTATATTGCCACAGCTAACACCTCAAGACCGGCTGTTAGTGATTGCTGACAACTGCACCGACGCCACAGCAGAAATCGCCCGTAACAGCGGTGCAAGCGCGATCGAGCGCCACGACACAGAACGCAAGGGGAAGGGATACGCCCTAGATTTCGGCTTGACTGCGATCGCCTCAGACCCCCCAGAAGTGATCATCATGGTTGACGCCGACTGCATTTGTCAGCCGGACGCGATCGACAAATTAGCCCGGGTGGCAATGGCAGAACAAAGGCCAGTCCAAGCAACATATTTAATGGAACAGCCGCCCAATCCTACCCCAAAAGATTCGATTTCTGCCTTAGCATTTCTAGTGAAAAACCTAGTCCGGCCGAGCGGATTAAAACAGTTAGGATTCCCGTCATTGCTAACAGGTACGGGCATGGCTTTTCCGTGGTTAATCATTCGAGATGTTCCCTTAGCCAGCAGCAATATCGTCGAAGATATGCAAATGAGCTTGGATTTGGCGATCGCCGGACATCCAACGGTATTCTGCCCCGAAGCCCGAGTCACCGGATGTTTGCCGCAGCAGGAACAAGTAGCTAAAACTCAAAGAACCAGATGGGAACACGGACACTTACAAACCTTGCTAACTCAAACTCCCAGGCTGGCGACAGCTTCGATCGAGCAACAGCGTTTTGACTTAATGGCGATCGCCCTCGACTTAGCCGTCCCTCCCCTATCCCTTTTAGTTGCTATCTGGCTAGCCGCTTTTGTCGCCTCAATACTAGCAGCAATTATCGGAGCATCCGCGATTCCCGCCATATTATTAGGAGTACAAGGATTGCTAATTTTAGTTTCAATTGTCAGCGCTTGGGCAAAATTTGGGCGTGCCGACATTTCCGGCGCAACTCTATTGTCTGTTCCTTTTTACATCCTGTGGAAAATCCCTTTGTATCTGGGTTTTATCCTGAAACGGCAAACTAAATGGGTGCGTACAGAACGCGATGTTTAGTATGGGGTAGTATTCGGTAGGTTGCGTCAGCCAAATAGTTGATGCAACTCGAAACTCTTGTTCCTGACGCACCTTAGGATGACGACTGTAATTTATTTTGCGATCCTAGATTTGAAATAATTTGATATACTGAATAATAATTGATACATAAATTAAAAGCACATGAAAAAATTATTCTTTTGGAGATTTCCCCTATCTGAGGCGGATTTGTCAAACCTGTGGGAGAATGCTACTTTTGTTTTTGATACAAATTTCCTCCTAGACTTATATCGAGTATCGCATTCTACGGCAGAGAATTTTCTAGACATACTACAACAAATTCAGAACCGAATTTGGCTGCCTTACCAAGTAGCAGATGAATTTTCTAGGCGCAGAGAAGAGATTATTGATGCTGAATCAGCATCTTTTCAAAAAGCTCTATCGGCGCTTGAAAAATGGAAAGCAGAACAAAAGAGCTTTAATAGTCTTAAGGGTAATCTCGGCCAAATAGGAAGGATAGTAGCTGCTGAGGTAGAATGCTTATTTTCCGAACAGAAGAACTATCTTGATGCAGTTGATAATGTCGAGAAAATTTTCCGAGAAAAGATAGAAAAAATTAAGAGCGATCATTCTTCACTGAATTCAGGTGAAGACAGCATTCTAAACAAACTTCTTTCATTGTTTGATTCAAAAGTAGGACAACCATTTGACGAGCAAAAATTGCCAAATTTATACAAAGAAGGTGAAGATAGATATAAAATATCTAAGCCTCCTGGTTTTATTGATGCTAAAACAAAGGAGGATGAACGGAAGTATGGAGACTTTATATTGTGGAAGCAAATATTAGAATTTGCCAAAAAAGAATCTCGACCAATTATTTTTATAACTGGAGAAAAGAAAGAAGATTGGTGGAGCAAGAAAAATGGGAAAATAATTTCTCCGCATCCAGAGCTGAGGCGCGAATTTCAAGAGTATGTACAACAGCCATTTTGGATGTATCAAACTCAAGATTTTCTTCCAGAAGCTAAGAAGCAATTAATGGTTGAAATTGACCCAAGATCTATCGAAGAAACGAATGCGATTGCTGATATTCAGTTCGTTGATGAGCAGGATAACGACACTTTAAGACAAGCTGTCGATCAAATTGTCAAACCCAACTCTGTACAACAATGGATCGAGCAGATTAAGGCAGTCGATTATATTGTCAAGCCCAGCGCTCTACAACAATTGATCTACGAGCAGATTAAGGTAGTCGATTATATTGTCAAGCCCAGCGCTCTACAACAATTGATCGAGCAGATTAAGGTAGTCGATTATATTGTCAAGCCCAGCGCTCTACAACAATTGATCGACGAGCAGATTAAGGCAGTCAATTATATTGTCAAGCCCAGCGCTCTACAACAATTGATCGAGCAGATTAAGGTGCCTAGCTCTGCCCTACATCAAGCTCAAGAGCGGATGAAGGTGCTTCAAGACAATAGCACATTTCAGCTAAATCCACGCATACAAAAACTAATTTCAGAAACTATAACAACAAGCTCTCCAGAAAATGGAAAATTACAAGAAATTGATACACCAGCAAGCAATAATGAGCCAACCACTTCGCCAATACTCAATCGACCTCAAGAGGATACTGAGCAGGACTAACCTTGAATCAATGAAGCTCTAAGCAGTGAAGGTTAGAATTACTTAAAAGTTCTTGAATTGCTTCTTGTCCAGAACGAATTAGAGTTTCAACTTGATTGGTGGGCGCATTTCCACATCTCAACCACACTACTTTCGGGGGAGAACTATACAGCCGACTTCTTTCCGTAAAGTCTGCATCTTGAGTCACAATACAGAAATCGTTCAACTTAGCGAAATCCCAGATTTCTGTATCTGTTTTCTCTGCTAGCCCATGCAACTGAACATGGCTAGCGTTAGGGAAAATATCAGCCAAGCGAGTAACTAATTTTCGGCTCAGATTTTGATCGAATAGTAGTTTCAAGCGACACTCACCGAAGCAACTAAACGATGATCGCGATCGGCAACAAACTCTAGACAGGCTCTAATATCTGTTTCTGTAAGTTCTGGGAAGTCGTCAATAATCTCAGTAATAGACATTCCAGAAGCCAGCCAGCCAAGAACATCGTAAACCGTAATTCGCATCCGACGAATGCAGGGCTTACCACCTCGCTTATCTGGCTCTATGGTGATGATGTCGCGATAGCTCATGATAAAGGTAAAGTGTTTGCATCTACATTATAGAAAAATATATAGAAAAATAAAAATAAAAAAGTCTGAAGTTGGAAATTTCCAACTTCAGACTTTTAATAACTCCCCGGGTAGGATTTGAACCTACGACCAATCGGTTAACAGCCGATCGCTCTGCCACTGAGCTACCGAGGATTGCGTGGTTTTTGTCACCCACATTTACTAATAGTAGCTGAACTTAGAGGATTTGGCAAGGCCTTTGACAAACTTTTTTTTGATCGTACAGAAAGCGGGTTCCAGCAGCTAATGCAGCCCCATTCTCATTCTGGCGAGGCGCTGCTGCGATTCAGGATCGAGGGAATTCGACAGAAAACGACTGGAGTTTTGTTTGCGGGATTTGTGCTGGCGCTCGCTGCGGCGGGCGGTGGATTCTACGTCAGCGGCTAGTTGTTCGGCGGACATCCATTCGGCACCGTAGCCGACTACGGTCAATTGCTGCGCTCGGTCTGAGGTGGCGACAATCATCCGCCCTTTGCCTTTGACCGATCGCAACTCGTAGCGCAAACTAGCACAAGACTTTTCAATATAAGTATCTGCCGTCTGACCGAAGTCAGTGTAGTGCACTGATAAATTTTTAGTAATAATTTCTTTAACGCTCGGAGTATCTCGATAGTGAGCGTCAAACACCAGTCTGGCCTCAAAATCTTGAACGGCGCTGTAGTTAACTAAAACCTCAATCAACTCGCGGCGGGCTGTTTCGAGTTCGTCGCGATCGCGCTTCTCTCGGAGTCGAGGCCAAAGTCCAATCATGTTATAGCCGTCTACAAGTAACACTGCTTGCGATATATAGGGTGACATGGTTCAAGGCTGAAGAGCTCCAGCAGATAGAGGACGTTATTTGCATTGTTCATCAAAGCTTTTGTTAAATCTTATTACAGATTGATGATTGATTGCTACCTCCGATCGCAATAATTAAACCCCCCAAATCCCGAAAAGCTTGGGATGTGGGGGGTGATACGATTTTCGATTTTTGATTTTCGTATTGAAGATTAAAGAATGGGGAATGACTTGTCACATAAGGGTTTGGAGTTTGCTTGCAGTTGCATTCCTGTGGGAAATTGGTGTGGGATTTGTGCGATCGTCTTCTGCAAGCTTTGCTAGCGCGCGATCGATAAATTTTTCCGCTTACTCGACAGATTCCACGGATACGGGCGATGGCTTACGCCCCGCTTCGCTACGGACAACCGTCGGCAGAGATATTTTCTCCACCGCAGGAGTACAGCCCAGCCACTGCACCGACAAGTCCGCAAACTGCTGCGGGGCGCCACTCACGCAAAAACGAGTCGGCAGCGCAGCACCCGAATTTCGCAGCCCTAAAACCTCCAATTCTCGGGCAGCAGCAGCCACCACGCGCACCGCAGGATCGATTAAATTCACCCCAGCAGGCAAGAGCGATCGCAACACGGGAGCCAACAGGGGATAATGAGTGCAACCGTAAATCAGCGTATCAATTCGCTGCTGAATCAAAGGAGCCAAATATTCCCGAGCCACCTCAGAAGTATAAGGATCGTGAATCCGGTTTTGCTCCACCAGAGGCACAAAAGCCGGACAGCTAACCTGCCATACCCGACAAGAATCATCCATTTCCAAAATCGCATTTCGATAGGCATTGCTAGCAGCCGTAGCAGGAGTTGCGATCACCCCGATCCGCTTGCCTTGCTGCACCGCAGCCTGGGCCCCCGGCAGAATTACTCCCAGCACCGGAATATCAAACTCAGCCTGCACCATCTCCATCGCCAAAGCAGAACTGGTGTTGCAGGCCATAATGACCATTTTCACATCCTGTTCCACCAGCCAGGCCATAATTTCGCGGACAAAATGCACAATTTCCGACGCCGCCCGAGTGCCGTAAGGCAGTCTCGCCGTATCTCCAAAATAAAGTATTGATTCGTTGGGCAATTGTTTGTATAACTGCGTCAAAACAGTCAAACCGCCCACGCCACTGTCAAATATACCGATTCTTTGTTGTCTGGAGTCTGTTGTCATTTGTTAATAGTTAGTTGTCTGTTGTCTGTTGTCTGTTGTCTGTTGTCTGTTAACTGTTGGCAGGAAAGCAGGAAAGCAGTTGACAGGAAAGCAGTTGTCTGTTGTCATTTGTTAATCGTTTTCTGTGGCTAATAACAAATAACCAATAACATTAATCAACTGTCAACTGTCCACTGTCAACTGTCCACTGTCAACTGTCAACCGCCCATTATCTTTGTTGAAGATAATATAAAATGCCACGAGCGATCGAAGCCGCCATTTGACTCCGGTAAGCTGGATCGGAAAGTTTAGCAGCATCCTCAGCACCTGTGACAAAACCGACTTCCAGCAACACAGAAGGCATAGCACTCTTCCTCAAAACATAAAATCTCGCCTGCCGCACCCGACGGTCTTTCGCCCCCGTCCCATCCAAAATACTGGCGTGAATCACCCGGGCTAAATCTTCCCCGCTATCGAAATAATAAGTCTCAATCCCGCTAATATCCGGGCGACTCATGTTAATCGCGTTGGCGTGAATGCTGACAAACAAAGTAGCATTCACCCGTGATGCTAAAGAAACTCTCGGTTCTAGGTCAATTTCGCTGTCGTCAGTCCGAGTCATTACGGCTTGCACGCCCTGCTGTTCTAGCAGCCTTGCCACCTGATATGAGATATCTAAAACAATTTCCTTCTCCTGAATGCCCCCAATCCCGACGGCACCCGGATCGCGGCCGCCGTGGCCAGGATCGATCGCCACTACGAAACGACGGTTAGAACCTTGGGGCAAATCACCCGCTCCTATACTGCTTCTCGGCGGCAACGGCTGCGGATTTGGATCGCGAGTCAAAGGTGACTGCGCGCTAGCACTCGATCGCAACTGCAAAGACAGCATCTGCGGGTTAGGTCTCGTCACCCTGCCTACCTGTACCCCCGATCGCGGCTGCACCCAAATCACCACAGTCTCCGCGTCTTCCTGGCTGGCGGTAAACGATACAGGACTGTTGCCATCGAGCTGAGGAATTTGCCCCGCCAGGGAACTAGAAGCAAGCCGAATCCAGTAAGCTTTCGATGATTGATCCCACCCGCTGGTATAGGACACTTGGCGGTCAGTTCTCACCACGAATTGCGTGCCGTTACTCGCTAAATCAATGGACTGAACTCTCGCTAAACTTCCTTGAGCTGGTCTCCCAACAGTTAGGGGTTGGGAGCGCGTCAGGATTGGCGGACTCGTGCCTCCTGGCGATAGCACAACCGAGCCAGAATTGCCGACAGAAGCGCGCCACTGAGTATTAGAACTCTTCATCCGCAAAGTTACGCGGGTAACGGGCGGATCTGTTGGCAATTGCCGGACTTCAATCTTGTCAACTCCGTGCTTGCCGTTAGTTTGAGGCTGTTGGCCGCCCGCGCCCGCAGCTAAAGTAGCTCCTTCAATATCGAGGGTGGCGATGTCCCCGGCTCGACTTTGTTGAAAATTAATTTGGGGGTTGCCACCGGCAGTACGGATCAAAAAACCGTCCGCCGTCACCTGAACGTTCTGAACTACAGTCGCTTCAGCAGATTGGGTTTCCCTTGCTGAAGGTTCAACCGATAATCTTTCTCCCCCGGGTTCTGAGATCGAATTTTGAGTTCCTCCGCGTACTGGTGCGGGCAAATCTACTGTCCACTCGCTGGCAGAAATGCCCCGAAATTTTACTTGCTGGGGGTCTAGAGTAAACCCGTCTTTGAGTTCGACGACTATTCTGGTGGTATCGTCGTCAAACTGTCCTACTCGCACAGATTCGATCGCCCCTGACAGCGGTTTGTTGACCGAGGGACTGCCCAGACTCGTCCCCGGTAAGTCGATTACCAATCGCGTGGGGTTGAAAATCAGTTGAGCCTTGGGTTGGACTCCCCCCTCTGTTCTAATGTAGAGCCGGTTCTCTGAAGCATCAAACCGCCAAGATTGCAGTCTAGCTGCTTCGGCGGCTCCGGCGAGCAAAAATACACTTAAGAAACTTGGTAGTAGCCAGTGGAATTTCACGACAGTTTTTTCCTCGTTTGCGTTACTGCTAAAAGCTGGAAGGGTGCTGCTTGCCCGAGTGGCTTTCAGCAGTTCGCCGCCAGCAGACCGGGGGCCAGGGGCCGTCAGTTGTTGGCTAAATGACTTTTTTATGCGTTAACTGGCCGCCAAATCCCCAATTATGACATTTTGGAACTTTCCTGCATACTTGGGGGCGATCGGTTATAAGCTGACTGAGAAATTGTTGGCACAAGGGAAGGTATTTATAGCAAAAGGAAGAAGGAAGTTCGGCAACGAGCACGCGATCGGGATTTTTAAAATGCGATCGGTTAGAAAACTTTAATTATCTATCGTCGCCAGAGAACTCAGAAGCAATAAAGTCAATGGTTTCAGCAATTCATAATATCCGGACGATCTGGTGCTGCTACTATTTATAGGAGCAATTAACCCTTATTTCTTGAAGTTAGAAGTTGGAATTTTACCAGAAAGAATTGGTTGAAAGCCGGAACCCCGATCGGGAGAATTTAAAATCAGACTATTCATTACTCCAATCCTCATCCTTCTAGGTAGAGGTCGCTCTCCTTCGGTCAACTGTCAACTGTCAACTGTCAACTGTCAACTGTTGAACGCTCTTCAAGGAATCTGTACGACGGGTCTTTAATGGATAGAGATAGTTACAGTAAGGGTAATAATCCGTTTGACAGTTGCATTGTCTTCTAACTTTTCATAGGCTACCTTGATAACTTAACAACCTACTTTCAGCATGATCAGGATTTCCCAGATTGAAATGACTTTTGAATGCAGCTAAATATTAGTTCCAGACCAACTGGCATATCCTTTTATAAAATCATTGTCTCTCACAGCTTGACATTGACATACAACTACATAGCGCCTCTTCCGTCTTTTTTTATGGCATTGTTACAGTCGGACATTTTGGGTAGTAATGGAAACTTAGTTGTTAGTTAGGTTTCCGGCATCGCTAATCTTAAACGATGATAGCCAGTCAATGCTGTTAACTGTAAATGGAGAATGTTTTGTCTCACTTTGTTTGGTGCCTAATGCTTTGTCACCAACAGTCTTTGAGCGTATACGATCGACAGCCAAAGGATTGGTTGCTTGACGGGGGAAAAGTTTTGACCGGAGATATTGTTATCGCAGTTGTCAAGTTTTTGCGACACCAGAAACAATCGATCGGCTTCTGGCAAAAACCTGTGATTTGGTTTGATGACCTGCCTTTCGACTAACTGCATAACTCCCACGTATACTACCAGTTAGAGAAGATACAGTATCTTGGCGATTCTGTCAATCTCTAAATTGCTGAAAAAAGCGACCATAAAATTAAATAAATCAACTCACCTTAGCTGCAAAATTTCGATCGATCCAGTTCAAAATTGCTTCATTTACTTGTTCCGGGCATTCATCCTGGGGACAGTGGCCGGCATTGTCTAATTCAACTAGCTCTACATACTGGGGATTGCATTCGACAAATTGGTGGGGCCGGGCGAACCGAGGGGGAATCATCCGGTCTTGTTTGCCCCAAATTAACAGCATCGGGATTGTGGAATTTCGCAGTACAGTCTTGACACCGGGGCTGAATTGTGAACTGCCTACAGCTTTAAATACAGCGCAGAAGGTACGGGCGGCTCCCCGATCGCCCGCAGGCCCTGATAGAATGTCCACTAATTCGTCGGTAACAGATTCCGGGTTGGCGTAGGCAAAGCCGACCCAGCGGCGGACAACTGAAGGTTTGCGGACGAAAGCAAACAGAGGTCTGAGGATGAGCGGAGAAACAAACCAGCTTTCCACAGCTTCGATCGCCGGTAACAGCCATCCGGGTACCGCCTCGGCTCGCACAGACGGGTCTGGGAGGCTAATCATCACCGTGCCGGCTACCATCTCCGGGTGAGCGGCGGCGGCGGCCAGACAAATCAGGGAACCGATCGAATTTCCTGCCAATACTACCGGCTCTCTGATAAAAGTCAGCCAAAAATCATACACTTGATCGACCCACAAAGACACAGAGTAGTTAACGGGAGCTTTTTGGGAAGCGCCAAAACCCAACAAATCCAAGGCGTAAACTGTATGTTTTTCAGCGAGGGGGCCGAGATTTTGACGCCAATGACCGATCGAAGCTCCAAACCCGTGCAGTAAAATAATTGGGGTGCTTGATGTGGCGGAGGCTATTGGTTTGGTAGCAGCATCTGGAAGATCGATCGCGCCTTGATTGTTCCCCAAAGCCGGCCGCAAATAGCTGTAGCGAGTTTGCCAACCGCGCCACACCCAGTCTCGTTGAGTTCCTACCCGTTGGTGCCAGTGCAGATAATTTGTCAATTTTGCCTCAGCTCGCAACATAAATTTACATTTGCTTATACCCATTCTACAAGGCAAATCAGGGGACTTGGGGAACGGAGCGGACTGGCTAGATTAGCTAATAAAAGCCGTTTTAGCTGATTTTTAACGATTTACCGGGAATTTGCGACCTTTTTACCATCAATCTGGCACGGGGGCGGGCGATCGTGTGTGAAGTTAAAATAAAACTAAGCAGAAACTTAGCCAGACTGAGTAGAATAACAGGTATTGTAAGAATTCATTTACGATAGTCCAAATATTCCCTAAGGCTTTAGCTGAGGGGAGAGAGGGCGCGGTAGTACGTCCGGTAAGGGTAACACCTTACAAAATAGCTCGATCGGACAAAATGAAAGATTGGTCGATCGAACCTGTAATTATCAAGAAGCTTCAATATTAAACTACTGATTGTAAAACCATTCATGCCTGTGATTGAAAGAAGACAAAATCGCAACCTACCCCAGATTAACGAAAATATTCGATACCCCAAAATCCGGGTGATCGATACCGACGGCGCGCAACTAGGGATATTGACACCCGCAGAAGCGCTGCGTCTGGCAGAAGAAAAAGAACTCGACCTCGTACTTGTCAGCGACAAAGCTGACCCGCCTGTATGTCGCGTCATGGACTACGGGAAGTACAAATTCGAGCAGGAAAAGAAAGCGCGAGAAGCTAAACGGAAGCAACACACTGCTGACGTGAAGGAAGTGAAGATGCGCTATAAAATTGAAGAACACGACTACCAAGTGCGCCTCAAACTAGCAGACCGCTTTATCAAATCTGGGGACAAAGTAAAAGCCACGATCATGTTCAGAGGTCGGGAAATCCAACACAGTAACCTAGCAGAGGACTTGCTCAAGCGCATGGCCACAGATTTGCAGGAAATCGCAGAGGTGCAGCAAGCGCCGAAAAAAGAAGGCCGCAGTATGATGATGCTGCTGTCGCCGAAAAAATAGTTATGAGCAATTAGTCATCAGTCATCAGTCATCAGTCAATAGTAATAGACTGGTGACGGTAGACTAATTGCCACGCCCCAAAAAGGATATAGGTTTCCGACTCTAGTCGTCGAGGGTCAAAACAAAAATTTTAGACCAAAGTTCCAGCTCCTAGATTCCATCTGTGGAGCAAATCTAAAATCGTTCGATGCTCGCGCTAGCCGAAGTCTAAAATCTAAAATCTAAAATCTAAAATCGGGATATCTACGCACTCTTAAGCATGGAAAATTTTCAAATCAGCGCTTGGGCGGGAGCAGGAAAAGGAGTGCTGCGATCGCTCAACCTGCGATCGGAAGAAGTAGAGCGAACCATACTGATGTTCCTCGTCTACACTCTAACCTCCGTCGGGCTGATCTGGCTGGAACTCAGCACGGTAGGTCTGTTTTTAGACGAATTCGGTGCGGACAAAATGCCCTTTATCTATATAGCCAGCGCCTTTATTGGTTCTGGTTTGGGATTTGTCTACTCGTGGATGCAAAAAATCCTGCCGCTGAGACGCACCGTTGTAGCGGTTCTGGGAATGATGTCGGTACCGCTATTTTTGTTTAGATTCGGCATCGGCTACGAAAATACTAAGATAGCTGGCATCAGCATCGCTTTTATTACTATTTTTTTGATGTGGCTGTGGGTGGAAGCTTGCTATGTCCTCAATGACCTCAATACTTCCATTACTTCCAACCAACTGTTTAATATTAGAGAAATCAAGCGCACCTATCCGCTAGTCAGTAGTGGTTATCTAGTGGCTGGGGTAGTTAGCGGGTTTTCTCTGCCAGTTTTGCTCTATGTAGTCGGACTCAAAAACGTTACTCTAGTATCGGGGTTAATGGTGGCGACAGGCTCGCTGTTGCTGTACTACCTCACAGAAAAATACCGTCAAGCTTTCCCGGAAACGGCTCACTGGACAGATGACGAGGACGAAGACGACCAACAAGAATTTACCGCCCGCAAAATAACAGGCCCTCTCCAAAAATACGCCATACCTCTAGTTAGTTTTTTCGTCCTTGCAGAAGTCCTCTATGTGTTGGTAGATTTTCAATTCTACAGCCAGCTAGAATACCAAAACCCTTCGGACGGCGCTAGTGGAGCTAGCTGGATAGCGAGCTTTCTGGGCATTTACGAAGGCATACAAGGCTTGTTTCAAGTGGCGACTCAGTGGTTCGCCTCCAGCCGCTTGGTAGAACGAATCGGTGTATTCGTGACGGCGATGATTTTGCCGGCGGGAATCGCTATTCTGGGCGTGCTGACGATAGGAGCATCCCTGGGCCAGCTAGTATCTGTGTTCATCGGACTGATATTGCTGAGATTTCTGGACGAACTGCTGCACTACACGCTGTTGGAAACGGTGAGCCCGGTTTTGTTCCAACCGATTCCTGACAATATTCGATCGGGAATTCAAACTCTAGTCAACGGTGTGGGCGAACCTCTGTCCTGCGGTGTGACAGGAGTTGGCATCCTGATTATGCTGTGGGTGACAGACAAGGTACTTCCCCACCAAGACGAAAAAGACACACTATTTCATGACAACCAAAGCTTGGTATTCATCGGGGCGATCGTACTTTTGGCCCTGGTGTGGCTGTTTGTAGTCTGGCTGATCCGCTCTCAATACGTGGGTTTGTTGGTCAAAAGTGCTGAACGGGGGCGCTTGGGCGTCACCGATGTTGACCTGAAAGCTCTCAAACGCGCAGTGGTGGAAACTCTGGAAAAGCCGGGGGGCGAAGATGAAAAGCGCTCTTGTATAGAACTGCTGACGCAAATTGACCCGAAAAATGTCGGAGAAGTTTTGGCGCCGATCCTGGAAGTGTTACCTTCGGCTTTGCAGCGCCAGAGCTTGGAAACAATGCTGCAACACCCAAACCCGGAATATTTAGAAGCTGTACGGGCTCTATCGCAGCAATCCTTGCCGCCGGAGGTGCTGGCCTTGGCTTTGCGCTACATCTGGCTGACGGAGGCTGAACCGAATATCGACAGCTTGCGGCCTTATTTGCAGCCGAATGTCGATCCGGTAGTACGGGGTACGGCGGCTGCTTTAATTATGAGAAGGGGCGATCGCCAGCAAAAGGCAGAGGCTACTAATACGCTGCGCCAAATGCTTACCCACAAGCTTGAGCGGGAACGGGTGATGGGGACGCGGGCTCTGGGAGAGGCTGATTATTTGCAAGGACTGCGGCTGTATATTCCCAATCTGTTGCAAGATGAATCTCTGCGAGTGCGCTGCGCTCTGTTAGACGTGATTTCTTCTACTCATTCGGAAGAATATTATCCTTCGCTGCTGCGCGGACTCGGTTACAAATCGACTCGGGAAGCGGCTTTGCAGGCGATCGTCAAACTTCACAATGATGCGATTCCTTTGCTCGTCTATTTGGCTGAGGATATCCATAAGTCAGATTTGGTCAGATTGCAAGCTTGGACGGCTCTCGGTCAAATAGGGACTGTGGAGGCGATCGACATTTTGGTCAGCAATTTGATGACGGCTTGGGGAACTACCAGGCGCAACATCCTCCGCATCCTGTTGAAAATGCCATCGGAAGCGGGTATAGAAGGGATTCTAGACCGCATCGGCCGCAGCGGATTGGAAACTCTTATCGAACAGGAGTTGATGTTTATCGGTCAAATTTATGCAGCTATGGTGGATTTGTCTGGTGTAACAACCTATGGCAATTTTGCCGATCGAGATGCCAGCAGGGGTGCACCCGAGAACGATACGGCTCAATTGTTGCAGCGCGCTCTGGCGGGGTTGGAAGCTGATGCTAAGGAACGATGTTTTTTGCTGATGAAGTTTCTTTATCCGTTGGACACCGTACAAGCTGCTGCTTTCAACATTGCTTCTGGCCAACCTTCTTTGGTGGCTAGGGGATTGGAAATTCTCGACAATACTGTGGATATCGCTAAGAAGCGATCGCTGATCAATTTGTTGGATCAGCACTCGGAAAGAGAGAAATTGAGCAATCTCTCGGAATTAATGGTGTACAAACCTCTATCCCCGAGCGATCGTTTGCGCCGCTTACTGGAATTGCGCCATTTCCTTTCGGATTGGACTTTAGCTTGCTGTTTTCACTTGGCGAGGGAAGCGCGTTGGAGCCTTACCGCCCAACAAACTCTTGTCTGTCTGCAACACCCGACGGGTTTTGTCCGCGAAGCAGTGTTAGCCTATTTGAAAATAGCTTCACCGCGGGCTTTGCTCGAATTGTTGCCGAGGCTGCAAAATGACCCCGATAATTTGGTATCAGCTCAAGTTGAAGAGATGATGGCAGAGTTGGGTGCTGGGGGGAAAAGGTAAAGAAGGAAGAAGGAAGAAGGAAGAAGGAAGAAGGAAGAAGGAAGAAGGAACAAAAAGAAACTATCTTCAATACCTAATTCCCAATACCTAATGCCCAATGCCCAATGCCCAATGCCCAATGCCCAATTCCCCTTCCTTTGTTAAAGTTTAAATTAATCACTGCATCGCATTATGTTAACTAGCGTCGAACGCCTATTGTTTGTCAGGGAAGTTCCGATTTTTAAGGAACTGCGGGATGATTTTCTTGTCCGTCTAGCATCGGTAATGGACGAACTTTCGTTTCCTTCTAAGCACAGGATTTTTACGGAAGGACAAGAAGGTCGATCGCTCTATATCTTGGTATCGGGTACGGTGCGGGTGCATATAGGCGATCGGGATTTGGCACAGTTGAAGGCGGGGGCTTGTTTCGGGGAAATGTCGCTATTTGATGCGGAACCTCGATCGGCTTCTATTTCGACTCTGGAACAATCGGAGTGTTTGATGCTGACTCAAATGCAGCTTTATGATGCGATCGATGAAACGCCGGGAATTGCTGTTAATATTATTCGCTTGCTGTCGCGCCGGATTCGCGAGTTGAATATCAAGTTGAATGCTAAAGAGGCGGTTATGCCACCGACAGATCCTGTGAGAGTTCCTGAAATGCGATGAATATTGGGAATCGGGAATTGGGAATTGGGAATTGGGAATTGGGAATTGGGAATTGGGAATTGGGAATTGCGGATAGTTTATTCCTTCTTCCTTCTTTCCTCTTCCTTCTTCCTTCTTCCTTCTTCCTTCTTCCTTCTGCTATCAAACAATTAAAAACCCGGTTTCTTATTAGACCTCTTGCAACGGGCTAGAAGCCCATCCCACAAAAATCTTTTTTCTTGTGGGATGGGCTTCTAGCCCGTCCCAAAATTTGGTTAAAAGGATTTTTGCAAGAGGTCTATTGAAGAAATCGGGTTGTTTAAAATCGATAATGAAGCGCGATTTGCTGTCTAAACTATTCGGAAAATAAAAGGGTAGCGGTAAGCTTCGTTTGGAGTTTGCAACACGTGGATAATAGCCATGATTGTCAGTCCCCAATGTAGGAGATAACCTAGCGGCACTAGGATAAACCCGGCAAGCCCAAAAGTCACCACAGTTAACGCCACAATCACAGCGCTGTACACCCATACATTCAAGTGAAAATTGATGGCTTCTGTGGCGTTTTCTTTGACAACGGGGTCATCAGATACTAACAATACAGCGATCGGCGCTCCGATCGATAAAACTAACGTGCTGAAAAAAATCGCCCCGTGACACACCAGTGATAGCAGCTTCCGCTTGTCGGAGTCGTACATATTACTTTGATTCCTTGACTTTAGTGATAATTTTACCTTTAATAGCAACTCTAGCACAGGCTATAATGGCGATCGGGTGATGATTCCCCTACCTATTTTGTGATGACAACAGAACTCGAAACTGAACTGCTAACTGCTGTTGAGCGCCGGCGCAACTTTGCTATTATCTCCCACCCTGACGCGGGAAAAACTACTTTGACAGAAAAGCTGCTGCTTTACGGAGGTGCAATTCACGAAGCAGGTTCTGTGAAAGCACGGCGGGCTCAGCGACACGCTACTTCTGACTGGATGGCGATGGAACAGCAGCGGGGAATTTCGATTACTTCTACTGTTTTGCAGTTTGAATATCAAAATTATCACATTAATCTGCTCGATACTCCCGGACACCAAGATTTTAGTGAAGATACTTATCGTACTCTGGCGGCTGCTGATAATGCGGTGATGCTTGAGGATGCTGCTAAGGGTTTGGAACCGCAAACTCGCAAGTTATTTGAAGTTTGTAAGTTGCGACGTTTGCCTATTTTTACTTTCTTTAATAAGCTCGATCGCCCTAGCAGAGATCCTTTGGATTTGTTGGACGAAATTGAGAAGGAATTGGGGTTGCAGACTTATCCGGTGAATTGGCCGATCGGTACGGGCGATCGCTTTAAAGGTGTTTTCGATCGCAGAGGGCGCAAAATTCACTTGTTCGAGCGGACTAAACACGGTTCTCGCGCTGCTGTTGATACGGTGATCGAATTGGGCGATCCGCGCATTGAGGATTTGTTGGAACAAGACCTTTACTATCAGCTCAAAGAAGAGTTGGAACTGTTGGATGAGTTGGGAACTGAACTCGATTTAGACTCCGTTCGCGCTGGGAAAATGACTCCGGTTTTCTTTGGTAGTGCGATGAGCAATTTTGGGGTCGAGCTGTTTTTGGATGCGTTTTTAGATTACGCCATGAAGCCGATCGCCCGCAACAGCAGCGCCGGGGAACTTCCGCCAACTTACGAAGATTTTACCGGGTTTGTGTTTAAGTTGCAAGCGAATATGGATCCGAGACATCGCGATCGCGTGGCGTTTATTCGCGTTTGTACCGGCAAGTTTGAAAAGGACATGAACGTCACTCACGCTCGGACTGGTAAAACGGTGCGTTTGTCAAGACCTCAAAAGTTATTTGCTCAGGATCGGGAATCGATCGAGGTTGCGTATCCGGGCGATGTTATCGGTTTGAACAATCCGGGGGTTTTTGCGATCGGCGATACTATTTTCACCGGTCAAAAAGTCGAATATGAAGGGATTCCCTGTTTTTCGCCGGAACTTTTTGCCTTTTTGAGAAATCCGAATCCTTCTAAGTTTAAGCAGTTTCGCAAAGGCGTTTCGGAGTTGCAGGAAGAGGGTGCTGTGCAAATTATGTATTCGGTTGATGAGTCGAAACGCGAACCAATTTTGGCGGCTGTGGGACAGTTGCAATTTGAGGTGGTGCAGTTCCGAATGCAGTCGGAATATAATGTCGAAACTACGATCGATATGTTGCCTTACAGTGTAGCTCGTTGGGTAGATGGCGGTTGGGATGCCCTGGCCAAGGTGGGACGGCTGTTTAATACTGTGACGGTGAAGGATTGTTGGGGAAGGCCGGTTTTGTTATTTAGGAATGACTGGAATTGCCGTCAGGTGGAAGGTGAGCATCCTGTTTTGATGTTAAATGCGATCGCGCCTGTGGTTTCTGGTTTGGCCGTTACCGCGGAGTGAGATTACCACGATTACCTTGAATGAAAGACAACCCTAGATTCGATCGAAATCTTCCGAGTGGCGATCGTTGACATGAGTGCGATCGCCTCCATCAACCCCAAGCAGTGCGAAGTGCAAGCAGATTTCGACATTCGGGGCGATCGATCAAACTCGATCGCCCCCGGCTACGGCAAACTGATCGGTTTGTACGAATCCCGCAAACCAGAAACCTGGAAGCATCCAGTCACAAATTATTCCCTCACCTACCGCCGCTTGTTTGAATTAGAAGCGTGTCTGCTGGAAAAAGAACGATCGCCAGAAAGCGGTTTATTCGGTCAATTAATTGTGCGCTGAGGTGATACAATAGCATAAGCAAAAAACTGGTATCTAGTTTGCATCGCATTATGGTTGCTTTACCCGATCGCCTATTGATGAGCGCAGAAGAATACCTAACTTGGGAACCCGCCCAAGAAGAACGCTACGAGTATTGGGATGGCGAAGTCGTCGCTATGACAGGCGGCACCCGGAATCACAGTCGAATTACCTTCAACTTCTCGAAGCTCCTGGATGATGCCCTTGTCGATCGCCCTTGCGAGATGTACATGGCGGATGTAAAAGTCCAAGTGGAACCAGGGCGAAAGTATTTTTATCCTGATGTTGTCGTAACTTGCGACGATCGCGATAACGATCCGCAATTGGTACAATTTCCTTCCTTGATTGTCGAAGTTTTGTCACCTTCAACGGAAGCTTTGGATCGTGGCGCAAAATTTGCTAAATATCGCCAATTTTCAACGCTGCAAGAGTACGTCTTGGTGCAAGTCGAACAGCCCGGAGTAGAGCTGTTTCGGCGCAACGAACAAGGGCTGTGGGTGCTGTCGGAGTACGGTTTGGGCGATACTTTGCGACTGGAATCAGTGGATGTCGAAATTGCGATCGGCGATTTGTACCGCCAAATACAATTTTCTTAGTCTCGCGTTGCGCGGACATTGTTTGTGTAGCCACGAATTCCATTCGCCCTTTCTTTCTTTCTTTCTTTCTTTCTTAGTCCGCGGAGGCGGACATTGTTTGTGTAGCCGCGAATTCCATTCGCCGGGTATCCAACGGAAATTCACCCAATATTCACCCAATATTCACCCAATATTCACCAGATATTCCCCCTTTCTTCCTTACAAAACTTGCTTGGGGGCGATCGGAATTTCAATAATAAACTCAGTCCCCTCTCCAGGTGCAGAAACACAACTCAACTTTCCGCCATGAGAACTCACAACAATCGAGTGCGAAATCGATAATCCCAAACCAGTTCCCGAACCCACAGGCTTAGTTGTAAAAAACGGATCGAATATCTTGTGCAGTACCTCAGCGCTCATCCCAGGCCCACTATCAGCCATTCTAATAATAGCAGAATTGCGATCGGTCACCTCCGTAGAAATTGTAATAGTAGGCTGTTTATGAGAGCTTTCCGGGCAATCTCTTGCCAACAGCAGCGCATCGATCGCATTTGTCAAAATATTCATAAATACCTGATTCAACTGCGACGCATAACAAGTAATTAACGGTAGCTTGCTGTAATTTTTAATCACCTCAATTCCCAAACGGCCACCTTCTTTTCTCAGGCGGGGTTGCAGCAACATCACTGTACTGTCTATGCCTTCATCGATATTAACCGACTTCATTTGCGCTTCATCCAGGCGCGAGAAATTCCGCAAACTCAACACAATATCCCGGATTCTTTCCGCTCCGACTTTCATAGAATCCAGCAGCTTTTGCAAATCTTCGCTCAAAAATTCCAGTTCAATTGTTTCTATTTCCTCGATGATTTCATCAGCAGGTTCGGGATAGTGGTGCTGGTAAAGCTCAATCAACTTCAGCAAGTCTTTCACGTAGTCGCTAGCTGGATTGAGATTGCCGTAGATAAAACTTACAGGGTTATTAATTTCGTGAGCAACACCAGCCACCATTTGCCCCAAACTCGACATTTTTTCAGTTTGAATTAATTGAGCTTGAGTTAGTTTCAGCTCCAGCAAAGTTTGTTCTAAACGCTCATTCTTGTCATTTAACTCATACGTCCGCTCTTGCACTTTCTGCTCCACAGAATTGTAAAGCAGAGCATTTTCCAAAGAAATAGCAACTTGCGAAGAAAGCAGCCTTAAAACTTCCAATCTATGCGCCGTAAAAGCCCCGAGTGTTAAATTGTTTTCTAAATAAAGAATCCCAATTAGTTTGCCTTGATTGACAATCGGCGTACACAAAAGAGATTTGAGCTGGTGTTTGGCGATGTAAGGATCGGCAGTAAATCGCCCCTCAGCCACAGCATTGCTCAACACCAAGTCCGAGCGAGTCCTTTCCACATAATTAATCACCGTAACAGGCAAATCCTGACATTCTTCCACAGGCGTAAATTGCAGCACTGCTACATCTTCAGCAATTACTGACGCTTTGGCAGAAATCAACAGTTTTTCATCTCTCACCAAGATTAAAAACCCGGATTGTGCGCCTGCGTTTTCGAGGGATATCCTCATCAAAGAAGCCAGCAATTTGTCTAGGACAATTTCGCTGGAAATTGCCAGAGATGCTTTCATTACAGTTGCTAAATCCAGCACTCTCGCATCGCTTCCAGTAGAAGTATGAATAGTTGTGGTAGTTTGATTGTTGTGAAAACTGCCGTTGAGCGGCGTCATTTCCCGCAACTGGGGATACTTCTGTTCTAAATCTTCAACTTTGCGGACTGCACCCCAGCGCAAGTAGCACGAGTGAGCTTCGCGCAAGTGGATTTTGGCATATTGATATTTGCCTTTACTCAACCAAAACTTGGCGGCTAGTTCGTTAGCGAGGGCTTCATTTTGGACAAACTCATTGTCTTGAGCTAAATTGATCGAGAAATCGTAAAGCTCTACAGCTTCTGAATCTTTCTTAGTAATTCTGGCTATTTCTGCTTGTACTAAAAGATACTTGTGCAGAAAGTTTTCACGACAGTTATCAGCCCAGATTTTCATCTGTTTTTGATTGGCTTCTAACTTTTCCAGATATTGTTTTTGCTTGCTTTTTGAAACATTGGGAAAAACGGCAGCTAAAACTAGAGAAAAGAAAAAATTCCACTCGGTAGCGGGTATCGCTCCGGTAATAAAAGATAGTTGCTTTTCTACTTCCAATGCTAGTTGTAGTGCTTCATTGAAGTTGCCATACCAGTACATTACCTGGCATTTGCGAATCTGGTAAAGGCAAAGCGAGTACAAATTTTGATGAGCTTGACAGTTTTGTACGTATTCAGCTTCGCTCATATCGTCGCTTTCAAAGACAAACTTGTCAACAGTGAGTTGGCTCAAGTTACGCAGTATCAGCTCCACTCCTAATAATGTATCGGTAACAAGCTGATTTTTGGTTTTTTGGCTAAACTGCAAATACCTGCTCGTGTCTGCCAGAATTTGCGATATTTCTTTGCCTTGAAAAAAGTAATTGGCTATGCGGTTGGATAGGATATAACCGGCATATTCTAAATCTCCTGATTCTAAAGCTGCTTGATATCCTTCATTACTGATTGCGTGTGCGTCTTTAATATGGTTGAACCAGTAATGAAAAATACTAACTAGCGAAGAACAAGCTCTGCACTTCAAGCCGATATTGCCAGATTTTTCACTCAAATTTAGCGATAGCATGGCAAATTGATACGCGGCTTTGTAATCTCCCGAAACAGCGTTTAAGAACATACCGTAGCCTGCGTAGCAGAGAGATGCTTCGGGTACTAAACCGTAGGTGAGAGAAAGATTGACTCCTTTTAAAACGCTGACTTTCCATAAGTCGGGATTGCTGAGGTAAGCTGATGTTAAGAAGTTGGTGATTAATTTGACTGCGACTTTTTTGTCGGGTACTGTCATTTCGGGAGCGTCAATCAGGGAAGCTATTTCTCTACCTGCTAAAAAGTTTGTGGCTGCTGCAAATTCTTCGGCTATGACTTTTTGCAGCCCGTCTAGTGGCAAGTCAATGCCCAGCAAGTTCAAGGCTTTGATTCCAGCTTTAACTGCTTCCTCGTATTTGGCTCGCAGGGTGTACTGCACGATCAGGAGGTTGTAAATTTCTACTTTTTCTAAAGGCGATCGCGCTTTTTGCAAAGTTATGTTGATAAATTCTTCTGAATGCTCGAAATAGCCGTTCAGATACTCAACGTTAGCGCGCTCCATGTGCAGAGCAAAGGCTAAATCGTAGTGGGAATCCCAGATATCGGCGGTTAAACCGTCCATACCTGCGGTTAAATACTGCAACGCAGCAACATAAGCAGTGGCATCTTTGGCTCTGCGGGCGGCGTCTAAATTCAGGGTTGCCAGTTCGATTAGTTCTCGCTCGTCTCGAATTAGCGATCGCGCTACATTCAAGTGATCGACTAACTCAAAGATTCTGTCAGCGCGATATTCAGCAGGAGTATTTTCGAGGATTTGCCTGCCGATTTTCAGGTGAACGTCTTTTTTTTGCGAATCATCAATTAAAGCATAAGCTGCTTGTTGTACGCGATCGTGCAAAAATTTATAATTGAGAATTAACAGCGGAAACAGCACGTAATCTAATGACTTGCTTTCCAATTCCGAAGTCGGCAGAATCAGCCCCGACTTAATCGCCGGCAACAGGTGAGAAAAAGTTTCCGACGCTTCTTTCTCATTAATTAAAGAAAGAGTATTTAAGTCAAATTCGTTGCCCAAACAAGCCACTAAACGCAAAACCTGCTGCGTTGAACTTGGCAGTTTTCTCAACTTCTGCACCATCAAATCTACTACATTGTCAGTGATAGCGCACTGCTCAATTTGAGTCATATCCCAATGCCAGCCGCCCTTGCTCCCCAACTGTGGCGGATGAAAAACTAGCAGATTTTCTTGATACAATGTTTGTAGGAATTGATTAACAAAAAAAGGATTGCCGTCTGTTTTACTGACAACCAGTTCAGCTAAGGGTTTGACCGATTTGCGATCGCTGTGCAAAGTCTCGGCAATCAAATGAGTGATGTTGTCCACGCCCAGCGGCGACAGAGCAATCTCATTAATGATGGCTTCCTGATTTCGCAGCGTCTCCACAGTCATCATTAAAGGATGAGTGGGACTGACTTCATTATCCCGATAAGCGCCAATTAAAAACAGATATTGTGTCGCTTCATCTGTCATCATCAATTCGATCAATTTGAGTGTGGCAGAATCAGCCCACTGCAAATCGTCGAGAAAAATTACCAGCGGATGTTCGGGCTGGCAAAATACGCGAATGAAATTTTGAAAGACTAAATTAAAGCGGTTGAGAGATTCCGTCGGCCCCAATTCAGCTACAGGAGACTGAGCTCCGACAATTAGTTCTACTTCGGGAATTACATCAATAATAATTTGCCCGTTTTGCCCGAAAGCAGTACGGAGTTTTTCGCGCCAAACTGCCAATTGAGCTTCGCTTTCAGTTAAGAGTTGTCGCACCAATTCCGAAAAGGCGCTAACAACTGCTGAGTAAGGAATAGTCCGCTTGTACTGGTCAAATTTTCCCCAAATAAAATAGCCGCGCCTGCGGGTAATAGGTTTGTCTAAAATCTTCACCATTGCAGATTTGCCAATGCCGGAATAACCAGCAATCAGCATCATCTCGCTGCGGGATTTATGCTGTCCTCTCGCGAGCACTGACAGGGAACTTTCTTTGCGCGATTTGCTCTCTTTCTTGATGACAGAAATTTGGGACTGTTCGATGCGGTAGGCTCGATTATTTGTTGCTGCTACCCGTTCAAATGCCGCTAAAAGAGTTTCAACTTCTCGCTGTCTGCCGTAAAGTTTTTGAGGAATTTGAAATTTGTCAGAAATATCTTGGCTGCCGAGAGCAAACTCGGAAATAACCCCAGATGTTTGCAACTGAAACAGACAGGATTCCAAATCCGCTTTCAGTCCCCAAGCACTTTGATAGCGATCCTCAGCCGCTTTTGCTAGCAATTTCATCACAATGTCTGAAATAGCTTGAGGAATTTCTGGTGAAAGTTCAGCGAGAGGTACTGGCTGTTTGGCGATGTGACAGTGAACTAACTCCATGGGATCGGTAGTGGTAAAAGGGAGCTGTCCTGCCAGGACTTCATAGAAGGTGACGCCAAGAGAATAAAAGTCCGTGCGGTAATCGATTACCCGGTTCATTCTGCCAGTTTGTTCCGGCGACATATAGGCTAAAGTCCCTTCTAAAAAGTTGGGATTTTTATTGGCAACGTTTTCCTGATTTGAGTCACTTGAGATGCTAAAATCTATGACTTTAACTTGTCCAGTCGCGGGATTAAAAACTATATTAGAGGGGTTTATATCTTTATGAATTACATTTTTTGCGTGAATCTCTCCCAAAGTTTCAGCAACTTTGATGGCTGTGGTCAAAAATCCCAAAGAGGTAAATTTTTGGGTAGCCATAAATATTTTTAAAGATTCGCCACCAAAATCTTCTAAAATCATTGCCAGACTATTTCTAACCTGCTGCAACCTGTGCATTTTAACAACTCCGTCGAGCTGGTTTAAGTTGGCAGTGATGTCATATTCCCGTTTGTATCTATTCAGTTCTTCGGGAGTCGGATAGTCTTCTTTGAGAATTTTGATAATAACAGGTTGGTTGTCTTGCTCGTTGCGGCCGCGGTAAACCAGGGAAGTGCTGCTTTCATAAATGAGAGCGAGAACTGCAACGCCGGGAATTGCCATCATAGTTGGTTCTCTCAAATTAGGTGTGCTTGTTGGTCAATATTACAGGACTTACGCGCGGCGGGCTAGAAACCCGGTTTCTTTGTTGGTAGTTGCTGACAATCTCAAGATTTTTTCCTATGAACCGGGTTTTTTCCGTAAATCCTATGTTATTCTTCATTATCACTCAAGAGCTATGTTTTGGGATGTGTGGGAAGACACGCCGTATCCAGCAAAGAGCTGTTGCTGACTTGCATGGGCCTGGGGCTTTTTCACCTCAGCAGTTAGGTAAACAAAAGCACAGATACAGGATTTGTGCAATGATTTGGTGTGGCGATCGATCGCACGGCTGACAAAAAAACAATCTCAGCTTTTAGGAGATTGCTTGAATTTAGCCTCGCATCTATGTTTTCGGTCAAATTACGCAAGTATTCACACTTCAATCAAACCGCTTCACTGTGCGACTGCTAACTACACGCCCGTCAGTCGATTTTCCATTTTTCGATTTGAGATTTAATTGCAGCGCTGTGAATCACCCGATTCCGAACTTAAGTGTAAAATTTTAATCTCTCCAGGATAGGAGTCGAGGGCTTGTATCCGTTTTAGAGCGAGTCATCTACGCACCGGCTGGAATAATAACCTTTAATCTCGGAGTTAAAAAATCGGCCTGTAGAATCAGCTTCTTGCAGAGATTCCCAAATTTCCGATTCTACGTCGCTGTATTGATAGACTGACCCGCTGCTAAATTCTATTTGCAAAACTTGATCCTCTTCATTGTATCCGATCGCGCTAGCCATTGCCGAATCAACCGGCATCATAGCAATGGGTTCGTCGGCTGGGGCAATTTCTGTTAATTCAATACCGCCACTGAGTTCGGTAGAATCTGTATTGGCGATGAAATCAACCATGTGCAGGCCGTGCATTGCAGCTTCGGGTGCGGCAATTTCGATAAATTCGAGGCATTCCCCGCGATCGATCAACAGTCCTAGCTGGCCGTTAGAGTGACCGACTGCTAAGACATTGCTCAAGTCTATTTTGGATAGTTTCATGGGTTTTGTCAACAAGGATTTGTTTTACGTCAATATTTCCCGATCTTTGCAAGTTTCGGTGTCGAGGAAATAGTGGATTAATTAATAGTGTAGCCCGTATTGCCTAAAAAGTCAACTAACGTATCTTTTATGTGTAAAGTGTGCATTTAGCATCCTAATTTGGTATGATTTGTCTGTTGCTTAAGGAAATTAGACCTCTTCCACTCCTAAGCTTTCCTACCCTAAAATTATCTGCGTTTATCTGTATTTATCTGCCTGAAATCTGCGGTTTGTGTGTCGATCGCAGACTTATGCAAGAGCTGTATTGAGCAAGGTTCGCCATAAGCACCCGAGTTTGATAAGATGTGTCAGCTTCTTAACGAAACTTGACAATAAATTAAGAATTATTGCCATAAAACAAAGGTAAAGTTGTGGCAATGGCGAGTCAAAGCCCAACCAGCAAAAGCGTTTGAGGATTTTTCCCATCTGTAAATCTTCAGAAAGTTACTATTTCTAAAGGATTCATCTGGTGAGAAAATCTCAAACAACCTTAAAATTTAGCAGTAATCGCCCGATCGGGCAAATCTCAACCAGCATAAGGGAAAATACCTATGAAATTGGCTTATTGGATGTACGCAGGCCCAGCCCACATCGGCACTCTGCGCGTTGCGACTTCCTTCAAAAACGTCCACGCGATCATGCACGCACCGATTGGAGACGACTATTTTAACGTGATGCGATCGATGCTGGAGAGGGAACGGGACTTCACTCCGGTAACTACCAGCGTGGTTGACAGACACGTACTGGCGCGGGGCTCGCAGGAACGGGTGGTGGACAATATCACCCGCAAAGACAGAGAAGAGCACCCCGATTTAATTGTACTTACCCCGACTTGCACCTCCAGCATTCTGCAAGAAGACTTGGAAAACTTTGTTAACCGAGCTCAATTGGATGCCAAAGGCGATGTGATGCTGGCGGATGTTAACCATTATCGGTTTAACGAACTCCAAGCTGCCGATCGGACTTTGGATCAAATCGTCCAACTTTACATTAACAAAGCTCGCAAAAAAGGCGATTTGGAAGGTAAAAGCGAAAAACCATCGGTGAATATTATCGGTATGTCTACGCTGGGTTTCCACAACCAGCACGACTGCACCGAGTTGAAGCGTTTGATGGCAGATTTGGGAATCGAAGTCAACGAAGTTATTCCCGAAGGTGCTTCGGTTCACAACTTAAAAAGACTGCCGCGCGCTTGGTTTAACCTTGTTCCTTATCGGGAATTGGGGATGGCAGCCGGGGAGTATTTGCAAAAAGAATTCGGCACGCCGATGGTGGATATTACGCCGATGGGTGTGGTGGAAACTGCGCGCTGCATTCGGAAGATTCAGGAAGTTCTGAATGCTCAAGGTGCGGATGTTAATTATGAAGAGTTTATTGACCAACAAACGCGGTTTGTGTCTCAGGCTGCTTGGTTCTCAAGGTCGATCGACTGCCAAAACTTAACCGGCAAAAAAGCCGTCGTATTTGGCGATAATACGCACGCTGCGGCGATGACGAAGATTTTGGCTCGCGAGATGGGTATCCACGTTGTGTGGGCAGGAACCTACTGCAAACACGATGCTGATTGGTTCCGGGAAGAGGTAAAAGGGTATTGTGATGAAGTGCTGGTGACGGAGGATCATGGTGCGATCGGGGATGCGATCGCCAAAGCAGAACCTTCGGCGATTTTCGGCACGCAGATGGAACGCCACGTGGGTAAAAGGCTTGATATTCCGTGCGGTGTGATTGCTGCGCCGATTCACGTGCAAAATTTCCCGATCGGCTACAAGCCATTTTTGGGTTATGAAGGCACGAATCAATGCGTAGATTTGGTCTACAATTCCTTTACTTTGGGCATGGAAGACCACTTGCTGGAAATCTTCGGCGGCCACGATACGAAGGAAGTGATTACTAAGGGAATTTCGGCTGATTCTGACATGGGTTGGACGAAGGATGGACAGGCAGAATTGAATAAAATCCCTGGTTTTGTGCGGGGTAAAGTGAAGCGAAATACTGAGAAGTTTGCGCGCGATCGGGGAATTGAGAAGATTACCGTTGAGGTGCTGTACGCGGCTAAGGAATCTGTCGGCGCGTAGTTTCGATTGTGATAAGGGCATCTGTTGTAGATGCCCTTGCTTATTTATGAAATTTCAGATAAAATTCGGTATTGCGAGACTGTCGAGCGTCACCACGCACCCTATAGTGGAGACGCTGGCACTCTCGATGATGCGATCGCGAGCGGGGACGCTCGCACTATAAATGACTCTTGATGATGATAAGGTAAACAGCCCTGATGCTCCCTCAGATATCGCTTGAAACCGCCCGGTTGGTTTTACGCCCGCTCGCTTTAACTGATGCGCCAGCCATTCAAAAACTTGCCAGCGATCGCGCAGTTGCTGATACGATGATTTCGATTCCTCATCCTTATCCAGAAGGCGAAGCTGAGAACCATATCTCTAATAAAATTGCTGAGTTTCGAGATGACCATTCTGTGGCGTTTGCGATCGAGTGCAAGCAGGAAAAGTTGGTGAGGGGCGCGATCGAAATCCGAGATATCGATCGGGAACATTCAATCGCTGAATTGAGTTTTTGGTTGGGTGTTGAGTCATGGGGACAGGGATACATGAGCGAAATCCTCCCTTCGATACTTTGTTTCGGGTTTGAAAACCTGCACCTCAATCGGCTTTATGCCTACCATATGTTGAGGAACCCAGCATCAAGTAATGTATTGAAAAAAAACGGGTTTATTCAAGAAGGCGTGCTGTGTCAGCGAGTCCGAAAGTGGGAAGTGTTTGAAGATGTAGTGCTGTTAGCAATTCTGTATCGGGATTGGAAACGCCAAAGATAGGACTCAAGTCCTCACATTGCTTGATACTCCAAAAGCTGTTCCCCTCGGATAATCCACAATTTACCCGCAACTTCTGCGGCATCCAATCCGCTAATTAATATTTCTACTGCCGCTTGCAAATCTTGCGGTTTCGCTTGAGAAGGCAGACGCAGTAACACAATCCCACAATAATCAGAAGGATTGTAGCGGAGGCGATTGCCAAACCCCCTATCCAAAGTCACCAAACATCTATCTTCCCTTCGACAGATATCAATTAATAATTCATCCGGTGTTGAACTCAAATTTTGTTCTCGTACAGTCGCAACATCGTGGCCAGCCAAACGTAACATCGAAACAACGCGGATGCTACCCAAATTTTCATCAAGTTTTAACTTCACTTTAAAACTACCTTTTTTTTACCCACAGGAATTTCGACATAACAATCTCTTGCCAACTCAGCCCCATAAGCAATGCAAGCCAAAACGTCTTCTCGTTCAATTCCCGGATATTCCTCAAGCAATTCTTCCACAGTCATGCCACTAGCGAGAAAATCAAGAATCAGAGAAACCCAGATGCGATGGCCGCGAATGCAGGGTTTGCCAAAGCAGATATTCGAGTCGATTGAGATCCGAGACAGTAAATTATTTTGAGTCATGTCTTTTCAATCCAAGATAAGCTTTGAGAGTGACTGGGATGACATTCTATCAACGCTGCTATCAGAACGGATGTATCAAATAAAACGTTCATTTTAGATAAATTTCCCGATTCTTTCTTCGCGCATATGGGGAATAATTGTATCCCAATTAATCAGTTCTTGATTTTTTATTGATGATGCTTTGACGACTAAGACTCCACCAACATAATAAACCTCGCACTCTTCATCCATATTAGCCGGTTCGCTGTTGCCAGTTTCATCGGGCGGCGAAACTACTTCCTGGTTTCTCCGCTGCCATAACAGGAAATCTGCAAAGTTGAGGATTTCTTGCAGTTCGATTTCCGAGAAATTTTTCAGTTTTTCAACAATTTTTGCTTGGATAGGTATCACGGCTATTTTTTCCTTGCTTAACACGACCGCCAGATTCAGTTTAACACGAACTAGGAGCGTGAAGCGAAGCTATCCCGTAGGTAATCGCCCTCACACCTCATTCTGATTATTGTCTTTTTCAACTTCCTCAAAATTCACTTTCTTATAAATAGCAGATAGAGGAACTTCTAGCTGAAACGAATTAAACACTAATCCGGTATCTTCCTCATCATACTCGGAATACAACCATCTTTTGTGCTCGGTTTTAGCATATTGCTCGACCTTAAAAGCTTGCTTAGTCTCAACTCCAGTTTATTGTTCTGAGCGCTACGTGAAAGCAATCGCAAAGACTTTGGCAATAATTGAGGATTCCTCAAATGGGTAAACAACCCGGACATGGTATGACTAATTTGCGCTGCCATCTGTGAGGTTAGCGCTGCGGATCTGACAAAAAAATGCGAAAACTCGGTCTGCAAGAAGTGATAACTTAACATAGCAGTTCTGTTTGATATGAGCTACCCTTGGTAATTGGCGAGCATTCGCCGAGCGCTTACCTATGTGAGGGAAACCATACTATAAGCTTTTCTGCTTTTAAATTGCATATTCGGCGCGCTGCTCAAAGCCGACGCCACAAGAATTTGATTGATTCTTGACACACAATTTAAATGTGCAACAGCTTACTTATCACAAAACTGCTGAAAAAAGTTAGCTTTGTTCGCGATCGGCAATCGATCGGATCCGATATGAATAACGAACGCAATTCACAGAAACAGGAAAACTACTTGCACCTCAATTGGCACAGATTTTTTGGCGAAGCGCGTACCCGGATTCTGCTCTGGTACGTTTTGTTAATGGCATTCTTCCTGTCCCTTTCTATTCCTGCAATTCGCCATCGCTTGTTTTTGCTGGTAGATGGGCGCGTCAATGCGGAGTTAGTTGAAGAAATTATCATATTTGATGAAGTGCTGGCTGCTGAATTTGACTCTAAAAACGGAGACGTAGAAAAACAATTAAAAGAAAAATACAGATCTCTTAAAACTTACTCGAATTCTCAAAAATTGTCGGCACTCTTGGATATTCACCTTTCCCGGCAAATCACTGAAGATGATACATTTCTCATCGCTATCATAGAAGGAAAATTTTATAGAGCCAGTTCCAAGGCACTGCCAAAACTGCTTCAGCCGGATTCGGAATTGGTAAAAAGTTGGGGAAAATTTAGCCAGTCAATTCGCGGCGAATACAAGGTCTCAGACAGTAGGGTTGGGAGCATTCTCTACGTTGCCAAACCTATTAATATTCAAGGCAAAACTGTGGGAGTATTCGTTGTGGCTCACCTGACTGCGGGGGAACGCCAAGAAGCACTGGAAGCTTTCCAAGTTATGATTGAGGTAATTTTGGTTGCCATGATCTTAGTTGCTTTGCTCGCTTGGATAGCTGCTGGAAAACTGCTGGCTCCTCTGCGCGTGCTAACAGCAACTGCTCGCACGATCGAAGAGTCGGATTTGACTCAGCGGATTGCAGTGGAAGGAAAAGGGGAAATTGCGGAACTGGCAACTACTTTTAATCAAATGATGGATCGGATTGAGGAATCTTTTGCTACCCAGCGCAATTTTATTAACGATGCGGGACACGAACTGCGCACTCCGATTACGATAATTCGGGGGCATTTGGAATTGATGGGCGACGATCCCCAGGAACAGCAAGAAACGATAGCGTTGGTGATGGACGAACTCGATCGCATGAGTCGATTTGTGGAGGATTTAGTGCTGCTGGCTAAGGCGGAACATCCAGATTTTTTACAGCTAGAAACTGTGGATATCGGCACGCTAACTGAGGAACTTTTTGCTAAATCAACGGTTCTAGGAAATCGGAATTGGGAATTAGATGGTATAGCCTTATGTCGGATTGTTGCCGATCGCCAGCGCATTACTCAAGCTATAATGAATTTGGCTCAAAATGCGGCGCAACACACTCAATCGGAGGATTCGATCGCGATCGGATCTGTTGTTAGCGGCAGTAACGTGCGATTTTGGGTGCGCGATACTGGAGAAGGTATTGCCCCGATCGACCAACAGCGAATTTTTGATAGGTTTGCGAGGGCTGCAAACAGCCGCCGCCGTTCTGAAGGGGCTGGCTTGGGTTTGTCTATTGTCAGGGCGATCGCAGAAGCTCACGGTGGCAAAGTATATGTTAACAGTCAATTAGGTACTGGCTCGACTTTCGCTGTCGTTTTGCCGATCGATGAACCATCTGAATCTAGAAAGTAGCATCTAATTATACTGCTATCAACTCTCAACTCTTAACTCTCAACTCTTAACTCTCAACTCTTAACTCTCAACTCATGAGTAGAATTCTAATTGCTGAAGACGAACCCAGAATCGCTACTTTTATCGAAAAAGGTCTGCGATCGCACGGTTTTATGACTGCCGTTGCTGCTGATGCTCGCGATGCCTTAATAATGGTTATAGAAGGCGAATTCGATTTAATGATTCTCGATTTAGGACTCCCCGGCAAGGATGGATTGCAAATTCTTGAGGAATTGCGCGGACAGGGAGAAGAATTGCCGATTATTATCTTGAGCGGGCGCGATGATATTCAAACTAAAGTAGCCGGATTTGAGGGCGGTGCTGACGATTATTTAACTAAACCTTTCCGTTTTGAAGAGTTGTTGGTGCGGTTGCGCGCGCGCTTGCGCGGTCGGGAAGATCGCAGCATTTCAGAGGAAATGCTACTTAAAATTGGCAACATAACACTCGATTTGCGAACTCGAAAAGTGAAAGTGGACGATCGCACTATTGACTTGCCCGCCCGAGAATTTACCCTCGCAGAAACCTTCTTTCGCCATCCCGGACAGGTGATGAGTCGGGAACAGTTGTTGGATCGAGTTTGGGGTTACGATTACGATCCCGGTTCCAATATTGTCGATGTTTATGTTGGTTATTTGCGGAAGAAATTAGGCTCTAGTCTAATTGAAACTGTTCGCGGCATGGGGTATCGGCTGCGATCGTGAAAAAAATCTCATAATAATTTCACAATTTATTCATGGGAATTTGTCATAATTTAAAGGTTATAGGTGGCTTGTCATTTAATACAAAAATTATGTACCGAATTTTGATTGCGGAAGATGAAGTTAAAATCGCTGCTTTTATGGAGAAAGGCTTCAAAAAACAAGGATTTGCTACTGCGGTAGCGGAAAATGGCCCGCAAGCTCTGTCAATGGCAACAGAGAGCGAATTTGACCTATTATTGCTGGATTTGGGGTTGCCTGCGATCGACGGTATGACGGTACTCCGGGAACTGCGCAACCGAGGAGAACAGCGGCCGATTATTGTGGTAACAGCCCGTACTGACCGACAAGAATTGGTTTCGGCATTGGAATCTGGCGCTAGCGAATGCGTTACTAAGCCTTTTAGTTTCAATGACTTGCTCTTGCGGGTGCGATCGCACTTAAAAGAAACAAATTCTTGTCTGTCCCTGACCTAATTAATAAATTTCGGTAAAGTTCATAAATTTTTTCAACCTAACCAATGTAATTTTTGTTAGGCAATTCTCAGTGTAATTACTGAGACAACTTTGACATAATCCCCCTCACTGAGGGGGATTTTTGTGAGATTTTTGTTGTGTCATGTCCGATCGATTCCCGAACGCGCCCGCGATCGGGTTTGTAGTGAGGACTTCAGTCCTCAAAAAAAGAACTAGAGTCCTTACTGCGAACTAATCTTTTTGTCTTTCTCGAATGTGCGAATATTTTTTTCGCAAGCATCGGGCGGTTTCTCATTGTCGATCGGCCGTACCTATGTTACATATGCTACCAAATTAGCTGCCCAAATTCCCAATTTGTCAGTAAATCACCGGAGTTTCGTGAGAGTTTTCTCATCAAAGCTTCATGAAGACTTCATAAAGAATTGGGAAATTATATTTAGAAAGTCGTCATAAAACTTAAAGACACCCAAGGGCGATCGCAACTTACCCGAGAGGCTGTCCTCAACTTAACCCCATAGGAGAATTGCCCTCATGCGCGTTTGTGTCATCGGTACAGGATATGTTGGTCTGGTAACAGGAGCTTGCTTGGCAGAAATAGGACATCACGTAATCTGTATAGACAATAATGCTGAAAAAGTAGCCCTGATGCAGTCGGGAAAATCTCCAATTTTTGAACCCGGATTGACAGAAATCATGCACTCTGCGATGGAAAGCGGACTGCTGGAATTCACGACAGACTTAGCTGCTGGCGTGGAACACGGCGACATTTTGTTCATTGCTGTGGGTACTCCGGCTTTGCCAACCGGTGAAAGCGATACTCGCTATGTTGAAGCAGTGGCCCGCGGCATCGGAACTCATCTCAACGGCGGCTACAAAGTAATAGTAAATAAATCCACTGTTCCCATTGGTTCGGGAGATTGGGTGCGCGGGATCGTGCTCGATGGTGTTGCCGAAAGCCAGCAGACAATTGCAGGTTTTGATGTCGTCAGCAACCCGGAATTTTTACGGGAAGGTTCAGCAGTTGCCGATACTTTCAATCCCGATCGCATTGTTTTAGGTAGCAACAGCGAACGGGCGATCGAGTTGATGCAACAACTCTACACTCCAATTATAGAACGCAAATTTGCTGCCGCTCCTTCTTTGCCTCCCGTTCCCGTCGTCGTTACCGATTTGAGTTCGGCAGAAACGATCAAATACGCGGCTAATGCGTTTTTGGCAACTAAAATTAGTTTCATTAATGAAGTAGCAAATATTTGCGATCGAGTTGGTGCAGATGTTACTCAAGTAGCGAAAGGAATCGGACTCGACTCCCGCATCGGCAACAAATTTCTGCAAGCCGGCATCGGTTGGGGAGGTTCCTGTTTTCCCAAAGATGTTTCTGCTTTAATTCACACCGCCAGAGACTACGGTTACGAAGCTCAATTACTCAATGCTGCCGTCAGAACTAACGAATATCAGAGATTAATTGCGATCGAAAAACTCCAGCAAGTTCTGAAAATCCTCAAAGGCAAAACCATCGGATTATTAGGTTTAACATTCAAACCAGACACCGACGATATGCGCGATGCACCAGCTTTAGATTTGATTTTGCAACTCAATCGTTTGGGTGCCAAAGTCAAAGCCTACGACCCGATTATTTCCCCCGACAGCACGCATTCCAACCTGTCGCAAGTTACCCTAACTGCTGATGCCGAACAACTTGCCGATGGTTGCGATGCCTTAGTATTGGTGACAGATTGGCAAGAGTTTCGCAAGTTAAACTACAGCAAAATTGCCCGCCACATGGCCAATCCGATCGTCATCGACGGTCGCAATTTTCTCGACCCAGACCTTCTAGAAAAAGCTGGTTTTTATTACCTTGGCATCGGTCGTTCTGGTACGGGCAGCGTGCCAATTGCCAAAGAAAAAATTAATGCCAAAATTAATTATTCAGTCTCAGAAAATTCTTGCACTGTTCTTGCTTGAGCTTAGCAAACAGTTGACTGTTAGTTGCGCTCTTTTTCAACTAATGACTGATGACCAATGACTGCTGACTAAATTGAGGCACATTGACTATGAGACTGATGGTTTACTCCCACGACGCATTTGGTCTCGGCAACATCCGTAGAATGCTGACCATTTGCGAACATTTACTAAGTTCTATTCCCGAACTTTCCATTTTGGTAGTATCCGGTTCGCCGATGCTGCAAAGTTTTAGACTGCCGCCGAGACTTGACTACATCAAAATTCCCTGTTTGAATCGGGGCGAAAGTGGGGAAATATCAGTCAAATATTTGAAGACTGACATTTCTGAAACTATCAAAATGCGATCGGACTTGATTTTGATGGCAGCAATCAACTTTAAACCCGATGCTATTTTAGTCGATAAAAAGCCTTACGGCATCAAAAATGAGTTGGTGACAACACTTAAATTCTTGAAAAAACAGTTGCCGCAAACCAAACTTTTACTGCTGCTGCGCGACATTTTGGATGCACCAGAAAAGACAATTAGTGAGTGGCAAGAACACGGTTTTTACCAAGCAGTCGAGAAGTTTTACGACCAGATTTTGGTAGTCGGTATGCCGGAAGTATTTGATATTTGTCGCGAGTATCAATTTCCGCCGGCAGTTGCTCAAAAGGTGCGCTATTGCGGCTATATCCGCAAAGAACCGGGGTTGAAAAGTCGAGAAGCCAGACGGCAAGAATTGCAAGTACAAGAGTACGAACAGTTAGTTTTGGTGACACCGGGCGGCGGCGAAGATGGCTATCATGTCGTTGACACTTACTTAACAGGAGTGGCGCAACAAACAACAAAAAAAATTCGCAGCGTAATTATTTGCGGTTCGGAAATGCCCGCCGAACATCGAGAGCAACTTTATCAAAAAGCTGCGTTAAATCCTCAAGTTGAAATGTTGGATTTTACCGACGATTTGATGAGTTATATAGATGCAGCGGATGTCGTCGTTTGTATGAGCGGGTACAACACAATTACGGAAGTGCTTTCTTTGGGAAAAAGGACGATCGCAATTCCCAGAATAAAACCCGCTAGCGAGCAATTGATGCGAGCTGAAAAAATGTCTAAACTCGGTTTGCTGAAAATGATTCATCCCTGCGAAGTGACTCCAGAAAATTTGATGGATTTGCTTTTAACTAAATTAGAGAAAACTCTTTATTGCGCTGTGGCTCCCGGTTTAGATTTGGGTGGACTGCCGCGAATTTCTCATTATATTTCTCACCTGTTATCTAACCCGGTAACTTCCATTGAGTTCGATTTTTCAGCACTCAAGCCAAAGCCAATTGTCACTGTTCAATAAGGCAATCGACCATAATATCCAGCCGGGGCGGGTTTATTAGATCTCGGATTTGTACGGGAAATATTGGCGAACCCGCCCCTACAGGAAACAATGTAACTGTCAACTGTCAACTGTCAACTGTCAACTGTCAACTGTCAACTGTCAACTGTCAACTGTCAACTGTCAACTATCAACTGTCAACTGCTATATATGTCTAAAAATCGCAAAACCGCAGGCTACCTGCTCAAAACTTACCCGAAACTTTCGGAAACTTTCATCTTGAATGAAATTCTGGAATTAGAACGTCAAGGAGTATCCTTGCACTTGTTTTCTCTCCGCAAACCGACGGATGAAAAAAATCATCCCGATGTGGATAAAGTCAAAGCTAGCGTTACTTACATTCCGACACTGCTGCCGAATTTCAGCTTTCAAGATTTAATTAGTTTGCTAAAAGTTCACGGGCGACTTTTGTCTCAAAGTCCGAGGCAATATTGGCAAGCGCTGCAATTTCACTTGCAGCGGCCGGAAAAGAAGCGCTGGAATGAATTTTTGCAAGCGGGATATTTGGCAGCAAAAATGCAGGAATTGGGACTTTCTCACCTGCAAGCACACTTTGCCAACATTCCGACAGCAACGACGGAAATCGCTAAGATTTTTGGCAATTTCTCTTACAATATCTTTGCTCACGCTAAGGATATTTACTTGACAGAACCGGAAGTGCTCGATCGCAGAATTAGCAGTGCAGAATTTGTACTTACCTGTACTGGATTCAATCACCGCTATTTGCGCTCTGTTTCCCAAAGCAACACGCCGATTTACTTGTCCTATCATGGCATCGATTTAACCCGCTTCACCTCAGCATTTGCCAAACACAAAACTGAAATTTCCTTGATTTTGAGCGTCGGTAGGTATTGCGAAAAAAAAGGATTTCCTTACTTGATCCAAGCTTGCCAGCAGTTGAAACAGCAAGGTTATAAATTTCAGTGCGACATCGTTGGTTACGGGCCTCTGCAAGCAGAACTCGAACAATTAATCGCCGATTTGGATGTAGCGGATGTTGTCTCTCTAGCCGGGAAAATGACTCAAGATGAGCTAGTCAAAGTATATCAGAGAGCAAGCATATTTGTGCTACCTTGTCAAGTCATGGAAAATGGCGATCGCGATGGAATTCCCAATGTTTTATTAGAAGCAATGGCAATGAAAATTCCGGTTGTTTCTACCGATATTTCTGGCATTAGCGAACTGGTAGAAAGCGGGGAAAATGGCTTTTTGGTTCCAGAAAAAAATCCGCCAGCTTTAGCCGAGGCTTTAGCAAAATTGCTAACTCAGCCTGAATTGATGGCGCAGTTTGGCAAAGCCGGAAGACAGCGGGTTTTGCAACAGTTTTCCCTGGAACGAAACGTGGGTGAAATTCGCGAATTGTTCGATGGACTCTTGAACTCAACTCAAGTAGAAAACCCGCAGCCAACAATAGAATTTACAGCAAAAGTAGAGGTAAAAGTCTGATGAAAAAGCTCATGTTTTACTGTCAGCACATCTTAGGTATCGGACACCTAGTCCGCAGTATGGAAATTGTGCGCGGTTTAGTTGCAGACTTCGAGATTTGTTTTGTCAACGGTGGAAAAGCGATTGCCGGATTTGAAATTCCTGCTGGAGTTGAAGTTGTGAATTTGCCTGCGATCGAAACCGATCCAGAATTTCAAAATCTTGCGGTTGTTGACGACAATCGCAGTCTTGAAGAAGTTCAAGACTTTAGGAAGGAGCGACTTTTAGAGATTTTCAACTTTTTTCAACCGGATATTTTGATGATCGAGTTATTTCCCTTTGGTAGGAGGCGGTTTTCTTTTGAGCTGATTCCACTTTTAGAACAAGTAAAAGCCAAAGGAAGAGTGACAAAAGTAGTTTGCAGTTTGCGGGATATTGTTGTCACCAAACAAGACCAAGAAAGGCATGAAGAAAAGATTTGTAAACTAATGAATCAATACTTCGATCTATTATTGATTCACGGCGATCGGCAATTTCAACCCTTGGAGGAAAGCTTCTCCCGAATTAGCGACTTAAACTGTCCAGTCCATTACACGGGATACGTGGTTCAGTCTTCGCCGGAAAATCCAGTCCTTAATGATGAGGACAAAGCTGCGATCGACTCCGACAAACCGCTAATCTTGGCGAGTATCGGCGGCGGTAGATTCGGACACGAACTGCTAGAGTCTTTAGTAGAAGCAGCTCCGATTTTGCAGCAGATTGTTCCCCATCAAATCCAGATATTTACGGGGCCGTTTTTTCCTGAAGCAAAGTTTGCTCAAATGCAGCTTTTGGTATCCACTCAACCCAACATTAACATTCAGCGATATACACCAAATCTGCTGACATACATGGAAAAAGCGGATATGTCTATTAGTATGGGAGGCTACAACACTACCATGAATATTTTGACAACTGGGGTGCGAGCCATGATGTTGCCATTTGTTGGAAATGGCGATCTCGAACAAACTATCAGAAGCCAAAAGCTGGAAAAATTGGGAATTTTAAACGTGATTCATCCAGCCGATTTAGAACCAAAAAAGTTGGCTCTCAAGATTGTGAAATGTTTGATGGAAACGCCAAATCCGGTGAGGTTTGACTTGCAGGGAGTAGATAAAACTGCTGTTTTCTTGAAAGCTTTACTGAAAGTACCGGCTGTTGCCGCATAAAATCCTTGGGAAATCTCGCTTTTACCTAAGTCTAGATCCCCCTAAATCCCCCTTAAGAAGGGGGACTTTGACTGCTTCCGGCCCCCCCCCTTCTTAAGGGGGGCTAGGGGGGATCGAAGCCCTGCATAAGCACAAAAATTATCAAATTGAGGAGTGAATTTAATGACAGTTAAAGTTTGTATTGCAAGTTTGGAATATCCGCCAGAAGTGGGTGGAGTGGGAGAGTCGGTACACCGAATTGCTCACATGATGTTGGATGCGGGATACGAAGTTCACGTTGCTGTTTTTCATTCCAAACAGCGGAAGTTTGTGGCCGGTGAACCCCAGCGGGCGAGGATCGAAACTGTCGATCGAGATGGTGTTTTGGTACACCGTTTGTATCCGCCTGTGCGATCGAGTGAGCCGATTATGCAGGATTTTTTGAGCGAGATTTATTCTCAATTAAAAAACTTGCATCAAAAATACAATTACAATCTGTTTCATGCTTTTTTTATCAATGAAACTGGTTTTATTACTACTTTGCTAGCCCGCGAACAAAATGTGCCGGTTATCAACAGCATTCGGGGTAGCGATTTGCACAAACATATTTTCAATGCCAAACAGCATGGCCAAACTGTTTGGATCTTAGAAAATTCGGATTGGGTAACGTTTGTTAGCCGCGATTTGCAAACGAGAGGCCGCATTTTAGCCCCCAGCATTCAGCACAAATCTTCGGCGTTTTGGAATTCGATCGGTGCGATCGACTTTACCCAACTGTCGGCTCCTGTTGTGCCCGGTGAATTGCGGGGCACTGTCATCGGCTCAGTTGGTCGTTTTCGCGACAAGAAGGGCATCGAATATTTGATGGAAGCTTGCGGCAAAATCAGCGCCGACGTTGATTTAACGCTGCTTTTAATCGGGGATTTTGCCGATCGCGAACGGGATTACTGGCAGCAAGAAGTGCAAAACAGCGGATTGGGCGATCGGCTGATTATCACTGGACTTGTCAGCCGAGAAACGGCCCTTGCTTACCTGCCAATTATCGATATTTTTGCCATTCCTTCCCTGCACGATGGCTGTCCCAACGCCATGTTAGAGGCAATGTTAGCAGGAAAGGCGATCGTGGGTACAAAGGTAGATGCGATCGGCGACATTCTGGAAAACGAGGTGGATGCACTGTTAGTCAATCCAGGTTCAGCAGCAGAATTAGCAGTTGCTTTGCGACAACTTGCCCTCAAACCCGAACTGCGACAAAAACTCGGCTTAGTTGCTAGAAAAAAGGCGATCGAACACCTAAATCCCGCTGTCGAACAAGCTAATTGGCAAACCGTTTATCAGGAAGTTTTAGAGTCATCCAAGCCAATTATCGCCACTAATAGTATCAGCCAAAAGTTTGCTCTTACTAACAGCATTTAATGGCAAATCTGAGTTTGTTTTTGCTTTGATTACTCGGCGATTGAAATCGCTACTACACAAACGAAGTCCGCCTGCGCGGACTGAAGAATAGGAGTTACCACTGTGATATCACCAAAAGTTACGATCGTTGTCTCACCCCGCGAACGTTTTAGTTACTCTCGCGAGTCTTTAGAAAGTCTGTACGAACATACAGAAACGCCGTTTTCCCTAATATATGTTGATGGCAACTCACCATCAATGATACAGCAATATTTGGAATTACAGGCAAAAGAAAAAGGCTTTCAACTATTGCGGACAGAAACTTATTTAGCGCCCAATGAAGCTAGAAATCTCGCTTTAGATCGAGTTGAAACTGAATACGTGCTGTTCATTGACAACGACGTTGTTGTCACTCCCGGCTGGCTCGATCGCCTTTTGGAATGTGCCACCGAAACCAAAGCCTCTGTCGTTTGTCCCCTCACCTGCATCGGCAATCCACTGCATGAAACCATCCATTTAGCGGGAGGAGAAGCGCGGATTGTCTTGGAACAAAAACCGGGCAAAACTAAAGTCAAGCGGAAGGTACATGAAAAACATCATTTCGTCAATCGTCCGGTGGCTGAAGTGCGCGAACAACTCCACAGAAGCCAGTGCGAATTTGCCGAATTTCACTGTATGTTAGTCCGCACCGAAATATTTACTCGCATCGGCAAACTAGATGAAGCGTTGCTGAGCACGCGCGAACACATTGATTTCTGCATGAGTGTGACGAATGCGGGCGGGGAGCATCCCACTTTTGCAATCAGTATAAATACTCAGACAATTGTCTGTCTGACTAAGTTGATGGCATAATAGAAAGCAAATAAATTACCATAATCC